>JAKZSO010000085.1:0-13404 GCA_047517625.1 Alphaproteobacteria bacterium | reverse complement strand
GCGCCGATTACGAACAGGAACCCACGGCACAGTGTTCGGGCCACGGCCAAACCGAACCGGCGGTTGGGAACCAAGGAGATTACCCCCCAGGTGGTGATGCCGAAAATCGCAGCCATCAGCCACCAGTAGCCGGCGTAGCTGTAGTCCCGGGCGCCGCGCAGCCAGGTCATTAGGTGGGGGCCGATGGAGGCCCCGATCAAGCGCGCGAATTGTACGCAAACCGGCGGCCGCTTGGCCTTGTGGCCGCCGCGCTCGTACACTTGGCGGGTCGCCGCCCGGCGAATTTTTCCGCTGGAAGTTTTCAGCACCGTGTGGGGCGGCGCCAACACCACCTGGTCGGCGGGCTCGCCGATGGAACTGATCACCGCCCGGTTGACCGCCTTCTCAAGCGCTTCCAAACCGGCCCGGTCTTCGATGCGGGTTTCGGCCAGCACCACCAGATCTTCGGTGCCGCTTTCCCTGTTGGGTGATCCAAAAATGGCGACGCAGCCTTTGCGGATGCCGGGGACTTGGTAAACCGCTGCCTCCAATTGGGCCGCATAAATGTTGCGGCCGGCACGGACGATGGTGTCTTTTTCGCGCCCGGAAATGACCACCTCGCCCTTGACCAAGTAACCCTTGTCGCCGGTGCGCAGCCAGTCCCCGTGGAACAGCGTTTTGGTTGCCTCCGGGTTGCGATAGTACCCCTGGGTGGAAGACGGCCCGCGGAATTCGATGCCGCCCTCCCGGCGCTCTTTCAATTCCCGGCCGGCATCGTCGACGATGCGGATTTCGTGCCCTGGCAATGGCTGGCCGCAAACCATGAATTCCAACGGATCGCCGGAGCCCAAAGGGGCTGGGATCGCCTCGCCGGTGCGGCTGAAAATTTCCCGGTCGATGCGCTCGACAACCGGTTCCCGGTCAATTTGGGGAAATGCCAACCCCACTGAGTTTTCCGCCAAACCGTAAACCGGACGCAGGGTTTCGGGGTTGAACCCACAGGGGCGAAAGCGTTCGGTAAAGCCCGTGATCGTCGTTTGCAACACCGCCTCGGCGCCGTTCGCGGCCACCCGCCACGAACTGAGATCGAGGCCTTCCAGGGCATGGTCCTTGATGCGCATGCGGCAAAGTTCGTAGCCAAAGTTGGGGCTCGCCGACAACGTGCCCTGGTATTTGGTGATCGCCTGGAGCCAGCGTTCGGGGCGGATCAAAAAACGCAGAGGCGACATCAGCACGAGTTCCATGCTGAAATACAGGCTGCCCAGCCACGCGCCGATCAGCCCCATGTCGTGATACAGGGGCAACCAGCTGACAAACACATCGCGTTCGCGGCCCATTTGAAACGGCTGTCCCATGGCCCGCAAGTTGGCCAGCAAGTTGTCATGGGTCAGCATTACCCCTTTCGGATTGCCCGTACTGCCGGAGGTGTATTGAATGAACGCCAAGTCCTCGCCGCTGACCACGGGCCATAATTGCCCAGGCCCGCCCCGCCGTAGATCGTCGGTGGTGACCACGTGGTCCAGGGACCGGGTTTGGGCGCGCAAATAGCGGGCCAGGGTTTTTGCCTCGGGCACGGTAATCAGCACCTTGGCGAGGGCATTGGTGAGGACCGCGGCCTGGCGTTTCAAGTGGTCTTCGATCTGGTTCAGCCGGGCCGGCGGATAAATAGGCACCGGTACTCCGCCCGCGATCAGAATGCCGAAATAGGCAAAGAAAAACTCCAGGCAGGTGGGCAGCATGATCGCCACCGTCTCGCCATGCGCCAAGCCCAGCTCCCGCAGGCCCGCCGCCACATCGTCAGCCGCCCGCCGCAGCCCCGCATACGTCAATTCTTGGATGTCGTCGTCGCCGCGCAGAAAGCGCACATGGATCTGGTCGGGGTGGGCCGCCACATGCCAATCCAGCGCCTCGATCAACGTCTTCGCCGATGACGGCATGGCGCCCAGGGCGGGCGGCGGGCGGTCGGCGGCATGTGGCGCGGGGGCTCTTTGGCCGACGTCCAAGTGCTGACCCTTGCCGAGAGGTGTGGCGACCACCAGTGCCCGCCACAAGTCCCGGGGCGATTCGGCGGTGGCCATCAGGTCCTCGGACAACTGAACGTCGAATTCGCTTTCGATGCGGCCCAACAGCTCCAGCCGCCCCAGGCTGTCCAGAGCCAAATCCCCGTCTATGGAGCTGTCCAAGGTCATATCGATTGCGCCGCCAAGATGCGGGTGCTGCTCCGCCGCCACGGACCGGGCAATCGCCAGAAGCCGCTCCGGCGTCGGCTCGTTGGTCGTTGAAGCTTCGGCGGGATCCATCAGGCGGGTCGATCTAAAGATTGGGGCGAGCGAGGGGATTCGAACCCCCGACCCCTGGTACCACAAACCAGTGCTCTAACCATCTGAGCTACGCTCGCCATAGGGGTGTGGTTTAGTGCAGATCGCGGACGAAGTCCGCGTGAATCTGAACGTCAAAAAAGTGGAACCTAATTAGCCTGAGCCCCCGAGCGGTCAAGCGAGCGAGAAACAGAGCCGTCAGAACCATCTCCGAACAGCCGCCTTATAGTCCCTGTAGGTCTGGCCAAATTTGGCCTCCAAATACGCCTCTTCCCGGTCGACGACGCCCCAGCGCACGACAAAAAATGCCGGAATGACCGCGGACAGCACCCACAGGCTGTTGGCCCACACCCCAATCCCGGCCAGCAGCAGCAGGTAGCCCACATAGATGGGGTTGCGGGTGCGCTGGTAAATTCCGGTGGTCATGACCGTCACATCAGGATTGCGCGGGTCGGGGTCATTTCCCGCCCGCCGGTGTTGCAACAGCCCGAGGCCAATCATCACGACCCCAGACGCCACCAGCAGTATCCCGGCGCCGGTGCGCGCTCCGGCCAGGATGAACGATGTGGGCGATACCCATTCCACGGCGAACCCGGCGGCCATGGCGACAACGAAGATCACCGGCGGTAAAGCGATTACCCCCGGGGAGTCCTTTTCATCCTGGCCCTTGGTCATGGCGCCGCTCTGTCAGTTGGTGCCCGAATTCGAGGCAGTAACCTGCTCAAAAGTTAGGCAATTTTACCGAGAATGTCACGGATAACGGCGCAAAACCCAAGGTTTCTGGGCGTTTCGTTCTGGCCGGCACATGGCATGGGCCGTGCAATTCCAGGGGCAAAGAGCTGGTTGTGGTCCGGGCCACTAGTCCCGTGCTATGGAAAGCGCACCGGGGGAGAGTTAGAGCATGATCAGACAATATGAAACCATTTGACCGAAATTATGTTGCCCTGTGGCTAGGCGCGCTTTTGATCGCGATGCGACACATCGGCGAGGAAGCGCAACAACGCCACGGTGCAAAAGAATCCGGCCTTCGGTGGGGCACATCGGCTCCCCGGGGTCGTTACGACGCTCGACCGATGGCACCGCATCGGGCTTCGCGCCGCGCCTGCCCGGAAAGCCGATTTGCCGCCATCAAATTGACTCCATATTGTCTGATCATGCTCTAGCCGCGTCATGAAAAAAATCGAAGCGATCATCAAGCCTTTCAAGCTGGACGAGGTGAAGGAGGCCCTGCACGAAGTCGGCCTAAAGGGCATCACTGTGCTGGAGGCCAAGGGATTCGGCCGCCAAAAAGGCCATACCGAGCTGTACCGCGGCGCCGAATATGTGGTCGATTTTCTGCCCAAGGTGAAGATCGAAGTCGTGCTGGAAGATGCCATGCTCGACCGCGCCATCGAAGCCATTCAGCAGGCCGCCCAGACCGGCCGCATCGGCGACGGGAAGATATTTATTTCGACGATTGACGACGCAATCCGCATCCGCACGGGTGAGCGCGGCGACGAAGCCATCTAGCACAGCAGCGGTCGCGCACATTTTAAAACAGGGGAGATACCGAACATGTCCGACGCAGCAGCCGTTCTGAAACGCATCAAAGACGAAAACATCCCATTTGTGGATCTTCGCTTCACTGATCCCCGAGGCAAATGGCAGCACCTGGCCATCGACACCACGGTCGTGGATGAAGACACGTTTTCGGATGGCATTATGTTCGACGGTTCATCCATCGCCGGTTGGAAGGTCATCAACGAATCCGACATGACCTTGATGCCAGACGTTAGCACTGCGGTCATGGACCCCTACTCCGCCCAGCCGTCGCTGATCCTGATTTGCGACATTGTCGAGCCCACAACCGGTCAGGCCTATGCCCGGGACCCCCGGTCACTGGCCAAGCGCGCCGAAGCCCACGTCGGTTTCACCGGGGTCGGCGACGCCACCATGTTCGGCCCGGAACCGGAATTCTTTGTCTTCGACTACGTGCGCTTCGAAGTCTCAATGAACTCCACGTTTTATGCTATCGACCATGAAGAAGGCCCCTATAATTCGGGGCGCGAATACGAACACGGCAACGTCGGCCACCGGCCCGCGATCAAGGGCGGTTATTTCCCGGTGCCGCCGGTGGACGCTTCCAGCGACATCCGCGCCGAAATGGTCACCACCATGGCGGCCATGGGCCTGCCGATGGAAAAGCATCACCACGAAGTGGCGCCGTCCCAACACGAACTGGGCATGGTCGGCTCACCGTTGCTGACCTGCGCCGACCGCATTCAAATTTACAAATACGTGGTCCACAACACCGCGCACCTGTACGGCAAGACCGCCACCTTTATGCCCAAGCCGGTCGTGGACGACAACGGATCAGGCATGCACGTTCACCAGTCGATCTGGAAGGACGGCAAGCCGGTGTTCGCGGGCTCGGGCTATGCCGATCTGTCGGAAACAGCGCTCCACTATATCGGCGGTATCATCAAGCATGCCCAGGCTCTGAACGCCTTCACCAACCCGACCACCAACAGCTACAAGCGCTTGGTTCCGGGTTTTGAAGCCCCCGTTCTGCTGGCCTATTCCGCCCGCAACCGCTCGGCTGCGTGCCGCATCCCGTTTGCGTCCAGCCCCAAGGGCAAGCGCATCGAAGTCCGCTTCCCCGACCCCGCCGCCAATCCGTACCTGGCGTTCTCGGCCATGATGATGGCTGGCCTGGACGGCATCGAAAACAAGATCAACCCGGGCGACCCCATGGACAAGGACCTGTACGACCTGCCGCCCGAGGCGCTGGAAAACGTCCCCGTCGTCGCCGCCAGCCTTGCCGAGGCTTGCGATGCCTTGGAAGCGGACCGCGACTTCTTGAAAAAGGGCGACGTGTTCACCGACGACTTGATCGACGGCTTTGTTGCGCTGCAGCGGGAAGAGATCACCAACCTCGACCAGACCCCCCACCCGGTCGAATTCGACATGTACTACTCTGTCTAAACTCTCACGGACCAACGCGATAGAATTAGGGGCGGCGGAAACGTCGCCCCTAATTTTGTCACGTTCAGATTCACGCGGCGCGATGTTGCGGAGCAACGATTCGAACCAAGACGCCTCACCATCTGCACATCATAATTTGCATCTGCACATCATAATTTGCCGTTCAGATTCACGTGGTGCGAAGATGCACCACTATCTGCACTTACTGGAGAAAATCTTGAGAGCCATCGAAGCCCGTTCATATGGTCCGCCAGAGGTCTTGGCGCTGGTGGACGTGCCAAAGCCGACGGCCAATGACAACCAGGTGCTCATCCGGGTCCGGGCGGCCACGGTCACCGCCGGCGACTGCGAACTGCGGCGGTTCGATTTCCCGATTTATCTGTGGCTGCCCGTGCGGTTGTTTGTGGGGCTGACAAGGCCCAGGAAAAAAATTTTCGGCCAGGAGTTCGCGGGTGAAGTCGAGGCCGTCGGCAAGGACGTGGAAACGCTGAAACCTGGCGACGAAATCTTTGCCAACACCGGAATTGGATTTGGCGCCTGGGCGGAATACAAAGCCCTGTCGGCAAGCGGCGCGATCGCCTTGAAACCCGCCAACGCCTCGTTCGAAGAAGCCGCATGCATTCCCACCGGCGGCCAAAACGCCCTGCACTTTTTGCGCAGAGCCAACATCACGCCGGGGAAAAAAGTCTTGATCTTTGGATCGTCCGGCAGCATCGGCACTTTCGCGGTACAAATCGCCAAGCACTTCGGCGCCGAGGTCACGGCGGTCTGTACGCCGTCCAGCGTCGCGTTGGTGAAATCCCTCGGCGCCGATCACGCCATCGACCACACCGTCGAAGACTTCACCAAAAACGGCCAGCTCTACGACGTGATTTTCGACACCATCGGCAAGAGCCCGTATCCGCGCAGCAAGAAGTCACTCACAAGCAATGGCATTTATCTGCAGGCCAACCCCCGGTTCGCCCACATGATCGAGGCTCTTTGGACAGCCATGACCAGCAGCAAAAAAGTCGTCGTCGCCATGGCGGGGGAAACCACCGGCGGCCTGAACACGCTGCGGGAGATGTTCGAAGCCGGGACGATTACATCCGTCATTGATCGCACTTATCCGCTAGAACAAATGGCCGACGCCCACCGTTATGTGGAACTGGGCGAAAAAAACGGGCACCTCGTGATCTCGGTCCCGCAGTAGATGGGAAAAGGAGTACCCGATGGCAATCGAACTTTTCAGCGGGACGTCACCAAATCCGAAATTGACCGCGTGACGGAGGGGTTCAGGGAGCACGGGCGTGAACAAGGTGTCCCGGACGTCGATCAAGTCAGAATTAGCATTGCCGCAATGTATGGGGACCAGTTTGTGGGCTGCGCCAGTGGCAAACCCAATTACAATTGGTTTCTCCTTGATCACTTGTGGCTGGACTCAGAGTATCGCGGGCGGGGGATTGGCTCCGACCTTTTGAAAAAATTAGAAGCAGCCGTTCGTGATTCGGGACTCAAGAAAATCTACACGGGCACCGCCGAGTACCAAGCGCCGGAGTTCTATAAAAAGCACGGTTACCAAGTTTATGGAGAATTAGAGGACTTCTTCCCCACCGGCCACAGCAAGATCTATTTGCGAAAATCTCTGAATTAGCCGCCCGCGGGCGGTCGGAGGGCAAAGCGCGATGAAAACAACCGTCTACCGCCAACCGGCGGACGGCGAATTGAAGGGCACGCTCAGCGGGTCATCAGATCGAGCACGGATGTGCCGCTGATGAAAGCGATGGCTACGAAAAGTATGGGGCGCCGCAAGATGTTCTTCGTTACGAAGACGTGCCAACGCCGGTGCCCAAGAACGACGAAGTCCTGGTGAAGGTCCACGCCGCCTCCATCAATGAATGGGATTGGCAAATGATCCGCGCGGCGACGGTGTTCATTCGCATGTGGGGGCTGTTCAAGCCCCGGCACAATATTCTCGGCGCCGATGTTGCCGGAACCGTGGAGGCCGTGGGCGAGTCCGGTACGCGGTACGAACCGGGCGATGCGGTGTTCGGAGATTTGAACCAAAGCGGCTGGGGTGGCTACGCGGAATACGTCTGCGCGGGGCAAAATTTCCTGGAACCCAAGCCCGAGGGCCTGACGTTCGAGCAAGCCGCGGCGGTCCCCCAGGGCGGAGTCATGGCCCTGCAAGGGATCCGCGACTACGGAAACGCCGGGCCCGGCGACAAAGCGGTGATCAATGGCGCGGGCGGCGCGGTGGGAACGTTCGCCATCCAGATCGCCAAGTACTTTGGCGCGGAGGTGACGGCCGTAGACACTACCGCCAAGTTGGACAAGCTCCGCGAAATCGGCGCCGACCACGTCATCGATTTCACAGCTGAAGACTTCACTCGGGCCGGCAAACGCTACAATCTCATCCTCGACGTCGGTGGGTTCAGATCGATCCTTGATCAACGCCGCGCATTGGCCCCGGGGGGCAAATGTTTTAAGGTCGGCGGGCCGACGCCGCGCATTCTTCAGACGCTTCTGATGGGCGCAATCCTGGGCAAGGCGTCCGGCAAAAAGTTCGGTCTTTTGGCGCTGAAAACTCATAGCGACTTGGCCTTCTTCGGCGAGGCTCATGCCGCCGGCAAGGTCACCCCGGTCATCGACAAGGTCTTCCCCCTAGCCGAGACCATCGCCGCCTTCCGCCATTACGAATCCGGCAACTTCGTCGGCAAGATCGTTATTTCACTGGAGATTTAAGCCGCCAACGGGCGGTCCGCCGATTGAAGGGCTAAGTCAGCCTTTTGAAGGAGGGATGCGACTGGACACGGCGATTCCTTTACTCAACCACTCCGAAAGGACGAAGGAAAAATAGCCCTCTGACGGATTCGCGCCACAAAGAGGTGTAAGTTGTTTTCCTATTTGGGTCAGGAGAGCGGTTCCAATCTTCAACTGACTCCCTTCCACTTTCTGAAAATCAATGACAATTTCCCGTCCGTGGTAGGAGACCGACATGAACCTTCCAGAGCGATTAAAATGGAAGCGCACCACCGGGTCAAAATCCACCAGGCCAATATCCTCCAAATGGCTCAAATGGAAAAATTTGATGTCGCTAGCCGCGAAAACTTTGTGGTTGTGGTCAAAAATTATCGGAGAAAAACCATCGCTGATTTTCCAGACAAAAGTGCCTAATCTAGTGAACATTTGCGCGTCGGTTTTATCGAGAGAAGCCACGAGGTCGACCGTTCGCTTCGAAAACGCTCCCGGATCATTTGCCTCTCCTGCCAAGATTTTCGACCATAGGGTCTGCATTTGCTCGTCAGAAACAATTCGGCTCCGATCAAAAAAATGAACTAGCCAATCGTCTTCGATACTCTCTGGATTCGCGTTTTCGCTAAGATGCGGAAGCGCGTTGTAGGTGATTTGCTCGATATTTTCCTGCTGTTGGCCTTGCTCGCGTGCCAACCGGATTAGCCCCCGCTGCTCAATTTCTGTGACTTCAACATCGGCTAGGGCCTGGGTCTTTTTTGCATCGGCCTCCGCTTTCGCCACCCTCTTGATTTGCCAAGGCCTTGCAATTCCCCAGACGGCATCTGAGACCTTTTCCACGAGGGTATTCGCTGGTTTAGAAAGAGAAGCTATCGGCTTCAATTCGTTTGTCATTTTGGGCCTTGTCTGTTCATTCGATCTTCGACGGACCCGACGTGCCAGATGCCGCCCGAGCAGCGGCCAATCTCTGGTTCACTATCCTGTCGACCTCTTCCCAGGTTGTACCCGGTGGCTGCCTCAGCTGTTCTGACAAAATCGCCGACACTTCATTTTCCAAGTCAACATTTGTCAGAACGAGGTGCGCCTGAGCCAAATTTTCTAGCTCAACAATTAGTTCGACTAGGCTCCTGGCGACTGGAACAAACCCAACCGCCCAATCCAGCGAAATTTCTGGCCTCAATCGATCCAACCCCCGAAAGATGCTGCGGTAAATGACCAAGTAGTGGCCAAATGTTTGGCTTGCTTTACCGGCTAAATGATTTACCAACGATCCAACGCGGCCTGCATATGCATCAAAAACCGGTGTGGATGGCGGACTGGAAACAGATTCCCAACCGACTGGGTCGGTCAGAAGATCGTCCAAGGCAAACCCAATACAAACATTGAGCGCTCGAAATAGGTTTTGGGCCTCCCCGGCAAGCGCAGCTGCTATCCCGCGAACTTCTTCGTCCCTTTGAATTTCGGATTTTTTTATCTCATTTTTGAGCGCATTTTTTGATCGGATGCGTTCAAGGCGTGCGTTGTGGGAAAGTGTCCATGCGACGCCACCGAACCCTAATAACCCGGTAAGAATAACTCCTATCAAAGTTGCCGAGGCTTGTTCATTCGCGAAAATAGTTCCGATAATGGAATGGTCCCAGTAGCCAACTAGGTCAGCCAACGCGAGCGATGCCATACCTGAAGAAATGGCGACCAACGGCAGGATGACCTGGTTGCCCCCTCAATCGTGAGATTTCACTTATCCACCGCGACATTTTGTGAATTCAGGTTGCAATCCAAAGTACCACATCTACTAGTGCCCGGCGCGAATTTTCCCCCATATCTAGTTGGTTCGCTTCCCCGCCCTACCGTATAGTGGGGCTGGCTTCCGCGTGGTATAGTGCGGCTAGCGATGAACGACCTGTTCACACACTCTGCAAAAATTAGGAAAACCGCGAAAAAGGCGGTCAAATCCGGCGTAAAACCGACCAGGGCCAAGGGCTCCACCGCGCCAAAGGCACCAGCGGCGTCCAAAGCAAAACCAGCCCGCGACCGCGGGTATACGGCGAGGGATATCGAGGTCCTGGAGGGGCTGGAGCCGGTGCGGCGCAGACCCGGCATGTACATCGGCGGGGTCGACGAGGCGGGCTTGCATCATCTGGCGGCGGAAGTCATGGACAACGCCATGGACGAGGCCGTGGCGGGCTTCGCCACCCGGATCGAGATTGAACTGCGGGCCGACGGATCCCTGGGCATCGAAGACAACGGCCGCGGCATCCCCGTGGACCCCCACCCGAAATTCAAGGATCGCTCGGCGTTGGAGGTGATCCTGACGACGCTGCACGCCGGGGCAAAATTCAGCGACAAGGTCTATCACACGGCGGGCGGCCTGCACGGGGTCGGCGTCTCGGTGGTCAATGCCCTCTCGGAGCATCTGGAGGTCGAGGTCTCCCGCGACAAGCGCTCATGGGTGCAGTCGTTCAAGCGCGGCGTCCCCACCGGCAAGCTCAGGAAAAACGGCGCCGCGCCCAACCGCCGGGGCACCAAGGTGGCGTTCCTGCCCGACCCGGACATTTTCGGCCCGGACGCCCATTTCCGCCCTGATCGCCTGTTCCGTATGGCGCGCTCCAAAGCCTATTTGTTCCGAGGAGTCGAAATCCGCTGGGCTTGCGCCCCGGACCTGTTGGCGGAAGGCGGCGAAACCCCGGCCAAGGCGACGTTGCGCTTCCCCGGCGGCCTGGAGGATTTTCTTGGGGTCAAGCTGGGCGAGCGCGGTCAAGTGACGCCAACGGCGTTTGCTGGCCGAGTGGACCTGGCCGGCGAACAAGGCCGGATCGAATGGGCGATCGCCTGGCCGCTGGATGCCGAGGGCTCGATCAGCTCCTATTGCAACACGGTGCCGACGCCTGCGGGCGGCACCCATGAATCCGGGCTGAAGTCGGCGCTGGCCAAGGGCTTGCGTGGGTACGGCGAGCGCACCAAGAACCGCCAGGCGGGGCAGATCACCGGCGACGATGTGCTGGGGTCGTCCGCCGCAATGCTTTCGGTGTTCATCCGCGAGCCGTCATTTCATGGCCAGACCAAGGAGAAGCTGGCAAACCCCGAAGCCGCCAAGCAGGTGGAAGGCGTCATCCGCGACCATTTCGACCATTGGCTTTCGGCCGCCCCCAAAGCGGCCAACGAACTGCTGGCATTCGTCATCGACCGCGCCGAAGAGCGGGTCCGCCGGCGCAAAGAACGCGAGGTCAACCGCAAGGCCGCGACGCGTAAACTGCGCCTGCCCGGCAAGCTCGCCGATTGCTCTCAGCGCGCCGCGAAAGGCACCGAAGTCTTGCTGGTGGAGGGCGAATCAGCGGGGGGGAGCGCCAAACAGGCCCGCAACCGCAAAACCCAGGCCGTATTGCCCCTGAAAGGCAAAATCCTCAACGTCGCCAATGCCGGGCGCGACAAGATGAACGCCAACAAGGAAATCAGCGACATTCTGCTGGCCCTGGGGTGCGGCGCCGGGGACGGCTATCGGGAAGACGATCTGCGTTACGAAAAGGTCATCATCATGACCGACGCCGATGTTGACGGCGCCCACATCGCCTCGCTGCTGATGACATTCTTCTACCGGGAAATCCCCGGGCTGGTGGCGGACGGCCACCTGTATCTGGCCTTGCCGCCGCTCTACCGCATCACCCAGGGGGCCAAGACCCTGTACGCCAAGGACGACGCCCACCGGGAGGCATTATTGGCCACGGAATTCACCGGCCGCGGCAAGGTAGAAGTGAGCAGATTCAAAGGCTTAGGGGAGATGCCCGCGGCCCAGCTCAAAGTCACCACGATGGACCCCGGATCCCGCACCTTGGCCCGGGTCATGGTCCCGGAGGACCGCGCGCCCGACACCGCGGATCTGGTGGAGCATTTAATGGGCAAAAAGCCGGAATTGCGCCTCGCCTACATTCTCGAGCACGCCCCCGAGGCAAGGGAGCTGGATGTCTAGTGCAGATCGGTCCTGCGAACGGCCGAAATTCGCCACGTGAATCTGAACGGCAAGAAAAAGTCCATTTCCACGACAAACTGCATCGTCGTGCATTGTGTGTTAATGTATACACCCAATACCTATATTAATCCGGTGTGCAAATGGCCCCATCAAGTACGTTGTCGATTCGGGTTTCCCCGGAAATCCGCGAACGCCTGGAGAAGCTCGCTGTTCGCACGCGGCGCGGCAAATCTTTCCTAGCGGCGGAGGCAATTGAGGGCTACGTCGCCCAGGAACTCGAAATCTTGGAAGGCATCGAGCGCGGGCTGGAAGACATGTATGCCGGCCGGGTCATCCCTCATGAAGAAGCCATGGCCCGCATTGACGCGACCATCGCCGCCGCCGCGAAGAAGCGTGGCACTGGCTGAACCGCGGCGTTGTCTGGTCATCCTACGCCCTGGAGGATTTGGACGGCGCGGTTCGGTACATCGCGGCTGAAAATCCCCAAGCGGCCCAAGCCGTAGCCGCAACAATACGAAAATCCGCGCAACGCCTGGGCGACATGGCCACTGGCAAACCTGGGCGGCGGACTGGAACCTACGAAAAAGTGGTGACCGACCTGCCCTACATTTTGGCTTACGCCCTGCACTTCTACCCTCAAATCGGCGAGACAGTGGTCATCCTGCGGGTCATCCACACTTCAAGGGATTGGCAGGCTGGAAACTGGCCGGCGGCAAAGTCCTAGTCGATCTAGGCCAGCCACTGCGCCAGAGCCGCGGTGACGGCAGGCGGGTTTTCCAGGGGCGACAGATGCCCGGCTTCGGGGATTTCGGCCAATTTGGCGCCGGGTATGCCATCGGCCATTTCCTGGGCGATTTCGCCCCCGGTCATAACGTCTTCCCGGCCGACGATGATGACCGTGGGGCATTTGATCCCGGCCAAATCGGGGCGGCTGTCCGGGCGGCCAATGATCGCGGTTTGCTGGCGCTCAAAAGCCTCCACCCCGATTTCGTTGGCCATTTCGGTCAACGCCTGGACCATGGCCGGGTTTTTGGCACCGGCGGGGCTGAGGAAATTTGGTAACAGCTGGGGGACGACCGCGCCCAGGCCTTGGGCACGGGCCTCGGCCACCAGAACCGTGCGCTTGGCCGCGTTCTCCGGGGCGTCGGGCCTGGCCGTGGTGCCCACCAGCGCCAAGCGGTCCACCCGGTGCGTGTCCGTGCGCATGATCTCGAACGCCACATACCCGCCCATGGATAGCCCGGCCAGCGAGAAACGTTCCGGGGCCGTTTCTAGAATCTCCTGGGCCAGCCCTGAGATGCTGTCTTGGGCCGTCAAATCGGCGACTGCTGGGTCGGCCAAATCGCCCAAATTCTCGACTTGATGGCGCCAAATTCGGGCGGTATTCAACGACCCGGGCAGAAACAAAAGTGGCATTTTTTCCCGCATCGAACTATATCCATAGGG
>JAKZSO010000084.1:0-5920 GCA_047517625.1 Alphaproteobacteria bacterium | reverse complement strand
CGATTAAGCCAATTCTGTGTCCAAGGAAATCGGGTCCGACTCACGTATAGCCACCCGCTTCGACCGCAACATCAAAAACTTCATCGCCGCAATCGCCCTTGCCGCCGCCGTCATCTGGTGGCTGTAATGAGTCCGGACCCTAGTGCCCTGGGCCCGGGGGTCCAGGTGGGAACCTGGCACCGCGAACACTTCCCGGCCTTGTTCCAGGGCCGTGCGGGCTGTGATTAGACTGCCTGATCGCGATGCGGCTTCCACGATCAAAACGCCAAGGGAAAGCCCGGAGATCATTCGGTTGCGCCGGGGAAAATGCCTCGCCTGGGGCTCAGTACCCATCGGCTGCTCGCTGATCACAGCCCCTTCGGCGGCAATGGCGTTCTGCAAGTCCTCGTTTTCCGGCGGGTAATAGACATCGACGCCCCCCGCCACCACGGCGACCGTTCCGGTTTTTAGCGCGCCGTTGTGGGCCGCGGTATCAATCCCCCGGGCAAGGCCGGACGCCACAATGATGCCTCGCGTCCCCAAATCAGTCGCGATGCCCTGGGCGATTCGGCGCCCGGCGCCCGAGGCATTTCGAGCGCCGACAATGCCAACGGTGGGGTCCTGGCTTGCGAGCATTTCCGGCCGGCCCAGAACCGTGAGCGCGGGCGGGGGATCGGCGATTGCGGCCAGGGCCTTGGGGTATTCCGGCTCGCACGCCGCCACCAAACGGGCACCAGCCTTTTCGATTGCCGCCGCTTCCGCTTCGGCTGTGGCCGGGTCGCAGAGTTTGATCGGGCGTTTTCGCCCGCCCCGGCGGGCAAGATCCGGTACCGCATCCAATGCCGCGGCCGCCGCGCCGAACCGGCGGATCAACTGAAAAAAGGTGATGGGGCCAATATTCTCTGATCGGCTGAGCCGCAGCCAGTCTAGCTTCTCGCTATCGTTGAGAGTCAGAGAGTCGCCCATCGCCAACCTTGCGGCGGCGGGAGGCTCACGTCAAGTGTGTCGCGAACAAAGCGGCCGAAAGGCCAAAATTACTGATTTTCTCGCGTGTTCGCTGATTCCGCCGGGGAGTCGCCGAATCGGGGTTCGGTCCCGCGCCTGAGCCGGCCGAGGTTTTCCCTGTGACGAACGAACACCAGTGCTGTCACCAGGGCGCTGAACCCGGCCGACCAGGGTTCGAACAAAAAGGCGTAGCCCGAAGCGGCCAACAAAGCGGTCAGTGCGGCAACGGACGAGCGTCTGGAGACAACAGCCGTGGCCAGCCAGACCAGGCCCGCCACTAGCCCTAAGGGCCACACCAAGGCCGCCAGGACCGCAAGCCCGGTGGCAAAGCCCTTACCGCCCCAAGCCCCCAGGGCCGCCAGCGCAAGGATTACCGCACCGGCCCACTGAAGATCCGGGGCGACAATCATGAGTGCGAAGCCGACCGATACAATTCCGAGGACAGCGCTCGCCCGGGTCAAGTCCCGGGTATTGCCCAGGCGCAGCCAAATGGGAAACAAGTGGCCGGTCAGTGCCGCAACGCCCGCAAGCATGGCGGGTTCCCACCCGGCCCACCAAAAAACGGTCAGAACCGCTCCGGCGCCCTTGGCCGCGTCTAACAAAAGCACCGCGAGAGCCAAGGGTTTTGACCCGGTTCGCAGGACGTTGGTGGCGCCGATGTTGCCGGAGCCAAGGTCGCGAATGTCACCGTGCCCAGCAAGCCGCGTCAAGATCACGCCGAACGGGATCGACCCAAGCAGGTAGCCGAATAGAACCGCCAATCCGGAAGTCACGGATGGACCAAGTTCGCCGATCAGGCTGGCTCGGTTGTCAGGGCGAACACCGTTTCACCGCCGACGATGGTGCGGATTGCCCGGCCCTGGACCGGGCGGCCATCAAAGGGCGTGTTCTGCGATTTTGATTTCAGGCCTCGCTCGCTGAGGCGCCAGGGCACCTCCAAATCGATCAAGACCAAGTCCGCCGGGGCACCGGGGCTAAGCGTGCCGCCGTCCAAGCCCAGCAACCGCGCCGGATTGATGGTCACTTTTGCCAGCAAGTCGAGCAACCCAACATGGCCCCCATGCACTAGGCCCAAGGCCAGCGGCAACATGGTTTGTAGCCCGGCGATGCCGGGCTCGGCGGCGGCAAAGGGCCGGCGCTTGGTTTCCTGATCCTGGGGCGCATGGTCGGAAACGATCACGTCGATGGCGCCGTCGGCAAGCCCCTCGACCATGGCGGCCCGGTCTGGTTCCGAGCGCAGGGGCGGGGCGGTTTTGGCAAAGGTGCGGTATTCGCCGATCTCGGTTTCATTCAGGGCGAAGTGATGGGCGGCGACACCGCACGTGGTGCGGGTGCCTTTAGCTTTGGCGGCGCGAATCGCCGCCACCGCCGCTTCGGTCGAAACGCACGCGGCGTGGTAGCGGGCGCCGGTCAATTCCGCCAGCCGCAAGTCGCGCTCGACCATCACCACCTCGGCTGCTACCGGGATGCCAACCAACCCCAGGCGGCTGGAAAGTTCGCCTTCGTTCATGCAGCCGTCGCCGGCGAGGCTCGGGTCTTCAGGGTACTGAACGATCAGAAAATCCCAATTTGCCGCGTATGCCAGTGCCCTGCGCATGACCTGGGCGTCGGCGACGCCGCGGTCGCCGTCGGTGAAGGCCACGGCGCCGGCTTCCGCCAACAGGCCCATTTCTGTCATTTCCTTGCCGCCCAGGCCCTTGGTGATGGCCGCCATGGTTTTGACGTTGACCGCGGAAGTATCCCTTGCGCGCCGGGCGATGAAGCCGGCAACAGCGGGCTCGTCGACGATGGGATTGGTTTGGGGCTGACTTATTAAGGTGGTGACGCCGCCCGCCGCAGCAGCCGCCCCGGCGCTGGCAAAGGTTTCCTTGTGATCGAAGCCGGGCTCACCCACGAACGCCCGCATGTCGATCAGCCCAGGCGCCAGACATTGGCCGCTACAGTCGATGACCTCCGCTGATTTGGGGGCGGTGACCTTCGCGCCGACTTCGGCGATGACGGCGTCCTCGACGATGACGCCGCCGCTGGCATCCAAACCGCTGGCTGGGTCCAGGACCCGGGCGTTGATGAATGCCGTGACCTTGGTCATTCGGGCACGCTGGATAAATGCCCGGTGAGGGTTTCCAGGCAGGCCATGCGCACGGCGACGCCCATTTCCACTTGTTCGGCGATGGCGCTGCGGTCGATGTCGTCGGCCAATTCTGTGTCGATCTCGACGCCGCGGTTCATCGGCCCGGGATGGAGGACCAGCGCGTCCGGCTTGGCCGCCGCCAGCTTTTCGGCATCGAGGCCATAGAAGCGGAAGTATTCCCGCACAGACGGCACGAAAGCGCCGTGCATGCGCTCGGATTGCAGCCGCAGCATCATGACGATGTCACACCCGGCCAGGCCTTCGCGCATGTCGTGATGGACCTGCACGCCCAAGCGATCAGCCTGGGGCGGCAACAGGGTCGGGGGTGCGACGACCCGCACTTGGGCGCCCATGATCCCCAGCAATTGGATATTCGAGCGCGCAACCCGGCTGTGCAAAATATCGCCGCAAATGGCCACCACCAGGCCGCCCAAACGGCCCTTGCGGCGCAAGATTGTGAGGGCATCCAGCAGAGCCTGGGTGGGGTGTTCGTGGCTGCCGTCGCCGGCATTGATCACCGCGCAGCTGACTTTTTGCGCCAGCAGAGCCACCGCGCCGGAATCCGGGTGGCGCACCACCAGCACATCCGGGCGCATGGCGTTCAGGGTCATGGCGGTGTCGATCAGGGTCTCGCCCTTCTTGATCGACGATCCTTCGACTGACATGTTGATGACGTCGGCGCCCAGGCGCTTTCCCGCCAGCTCGAACGACGTGCGGGTGCGGGTGGAGGCCTCGTAGAACAAGTTGATCTGGGTGCGCCCGCGCAACAGCGCCAACCTTTTGTCGACCTTGCGATTCTGAGCGACATAGCTGTCGGCCCGCTCCAGCAGGTAGGTGATCTGGTTCTCGGTAAGGCCCTCAATCCCCAACAGATGCCGGTGCGGGAATTGATCCACCGCAGCGGGGGAGGGCGAAGACGCACGCATTAAAGGTGGGTTATACGCCCCCTTTTGGCTCCCCCGCAAGGGAACTGGAATGGGCGTCCAGAACGCCTTGCAAAATGTAGGCGGCGGCGAGTTTGTCCACCACTTCGCCTCGGCGTTTGCGAGACGCATCGGCCTCCAGCAGCGTGCGAGTCACCGCAACGGTTGAAAGGCGCTCGTCCCACAGCAGGGCGGCCAGAGCGACCCCGGACTTTTCCAGATTGGCGGCGAATTGCCGTGCCGATTGGGCGGCGGGGCCCTCGGTGCCATCCATGTTGAGAGGGTAGCCGATGACCAGCCCGCCGATGTTCTGTGTGGCGATGATTTCGGCCAAATTCGCGGCGGCAGCGGTGAATTTGCCCCGGCGCAGTGTCTTCAACGGCGTGGCGATCACTAGCCCCGGGTCCGATGTCGCCAGGCCGATCGATTTGGTCCCCAGATCGAGGCCCAACAGGCGCTGGCCCGGGGCCAGAGCCTTTGCAAGTTCGGCGGGGTTGCGGACAATCATGGCGGCTGATACTTGACCCCACGCTCGGGCAGCGGCGTTGCGCCCGACCCGGGAGAGATCGGAAAGGTGCCATATGGCGCTGGATAAGGCCACCGTCGCCAAAATCGCATCGCTTGCGCGCCTCCGTGTGGTCGACGACCGCCTGGCGGGACTGGCCACGGAGCTCTCGAAAATCCTCACCTGGATCGAACAATTGGCCGAAGTCGACACCGAGGGCGTTACCCCCATGTCCAGCGTCGTCGAGGCCAGCCTGCGCCAGCGGCCAGATGCCATCACCGATGGCGGCAAGGCGGACGACATCCTTGCCAATGCCCCGGCCAGCGCCGCCGGTTTCTTCACCGTGCCCAAGGTAGTTGAATAAGTGGCCGATCTGACGGACTTGACGCTGCGCGAAGCCCGGGACGGCGTCCGCGCCGGATCGTTCTCCGCGGTCGAGGTGACCCAAGCCCATCTCGATGCGATGGCGGGCGCCCGGGCACTAAACGCGTTTATCAGCGAGACGCCGGAGCGCGCACTGACGATGGCCGCCGAGAGTGACGCCCGGGTCGCGGCGGGCGATCCCCGGCCCATGGAAGGCGTGCCGATCGCGGTGAAGGATTTGTTCTGTACGGCCGGCATCGCCACCACGGCTGGCTCCCACATCTTGGAGGATTTTACGCCAACATATGAGTCCACCGTCACCCAGAACCTGTGGGATGCGGGGGCCGTGTTGTTGGGCAAGACCAACTTGGACGAATTCGGAATGGGCTCGTCGAGCGAGAACAGTTTCTTTGGTCCGGTGGAAAACCCGTGGCGGGCCAGCGGCGAAACCCGGTCCCGGGTCGCGGGTGGATCTTCGGGCGGCTCGGCGGCGGCGGTGGCCGCAAACATCGCCCCGGGCGCGATCGGCACCGACACCGGCGGCTCCATCCGCCAGCCCGCCGCGTTTTCCGGTATTGTCGGCATGAAGCCCACCTATGGCCGGTGCTCGCGATGGGGCACCGTGGCGTTCGCGTCGTCCTTGGATCAGGCCGGGCCCATGACCCGCACGGTTCAGGATGCTGCCATTCTGCTGGGGGCCATGGCCGGGTTCGACCCCAAGGATTCGACTTCCGTGGATTTGCCCGCGCCGAAATTCGAGGCCGCTCTGACCGGCGAGGTCGCGGGCCTGAAAATCGGTATCCCCGACGAATACCGCGTGGAAGGTATGCCCGGCGAGATTGACGCCCTGTGGTCACATGGCGCTGATTGGCTGCGCGATGCCGGGGCGGAGATTGTTCCCATCAGCCTGCCGATGACCAAGCACGCGTTGCCGACCTATTACATCGTGGCGCCGGCCGAAGCTTCGTCGAATCTGGCCCGGTACGACGGCATTCGTTATGGCCTGCGCGAGGC
>JAKZSO010000083.1:0-3589 GCA_047517625.1 Alphaproteobacteria bacterium | reverse complement strand
GTCCCACACGCCGTTCGACGGCGATGCAGTGTTTGCCTTGGCCACAGGCAGGGCGGCGCTGCCGGATGGTTCGGAAACCGCCATTGAAATCCCGGCGGCGGTGGCGGCAATTGGGGCGGCGGCGGCGGATTGCATGGAACGGGCGATCGCCCGGGCGGTTTACGCTGCTGAGAGTTTAGGAGATATTGACGCCTATCGCGATTTGAAGACTTAGGAGCTGCGCCGTTGCGAAACCCACTCGTATTTGTTGGCGTCCTATTGCTGGCAGCCGCGGCCGCGGGCCTTCTCTTGGCGCCCGGCGATGATGACACGCCCGGGGACACTGCCCGCACCGACATTGTGGTGGGCATGCAATTGGAGCCACCGGTGCTGGACCCCACCATCAACCCCGCCGCCGCCATCGCCCAAATCACCCACCTGAATGTGTTCGAAGGCCTGACCCGGATCGACGAATTCGGCGCCGTGTTGCCGGGGCTGGCCCAGTCATGGGACATCTCCGGCGACGGCCGCACATACACCTTTCATCTGTTGGAGGGCGTGACATTCGGCGACGGCACCGCGTTTGACTCGGGCGACGTGAAATTTACTTTTCTGCGCAACGCCGGGCCCGACAGCACTAACAGCCGCAAGGCATATTTCACCCAGATGGTGGACATCGCCACACCGGATCCGGCGACGGTGGTCATTGAGCTGGCCGAGCCCAGCGGGCTGTTTCTGTTCAACCTGGCCGAGGTCATGTCGGTGATTGTCGCGCCGGAATCTGCTGCCGGAAACGCCACGGCGCCCATCGGCACCGGCCCGTTCCAGTTCGATTCTTGGGTGCCGGGGGATTCCGTGACCCTGGTGCGCAATCCCTTGTACCGGGACCCACAAGCGGCGGCGCTGGAGCGGGTGACCTTCAGGTTCGTCAACGATGCGGCGGCGCAAATCACGGCGCTGTTGGCGGGCGACGTCGACGTGTTCCCGCGCCTAGGCGCGCTGGAATCCGTGGCCCAGTTCCAGGAGGACGATCGCTTCAAGGTCTTGGTGGGCAACACCGAGGGCGAAACGATCCTGTCCATGAACAACGCCCAAGCCCCCTTGGACGATATCCGAGTGCGCCGGGCTATTTCCCACGCCATCGACCGTCAAGCGATCATCGACGGCTCGGAATTCGGATTTGGCGTCCCCATCGGCACCCATTTCGCTCCCCACCACCCGGCCTATGTGGATTTGACCGGTCGTTATGCTTTTGACCCGGCCCGGGCCCGGGCGTTGTTGGCGGAGGCCGGATTTGCCGATGGCCTGGATCTAACGTTGCGCTTACCGCCGGTGAATTATGCCCGCCGCGGCGGCGAAATCATTGCCGCGCAACTGGCCGACGTCGGCATCCGGGTTGAAATCATTCCGGTGGAATGGGCGACATGGCTAGAGGTGGTGTACGCGGAAAAAAACTATGACCTCAGCATCGTCAGCCATGTGGAGCCAATGGACATCGGCATCTATGCCGACCCGGAGTATTATTTTCAGTACGACAGCCCGGAATTCCGCGACATCATGGCGGCGGCAAATCGCGCCACCGATTTGGAAGATCAATACGCCCAGTGGCGGGCCGCCCAGCGCAAGCTCACCGACGACGCGGTCAACGTGTTCTTGTTTGAACTGGCGAAAGTGGGTGTGGCCAAGGCCGGAATTAACGGTCTGTGGCTGAACTGGCCCATGTTCATCAACGATATGGCCGCAGTGAGCTGGGCGAACGACGACTGAAAGTGAGCTGGGCGAACGACGACTGAAAGTGAGTTGGGCGAACGACGACTGAAAGTGATTTTCTTGGGTGGAGGGCGGCCAAGCCCTGGACGAACAGCTAGCGGACGTAAATCCGAACTTCGTTGACCGAAATCTGCGGGCTGGTGGTCGAAGACATCTGCAGCCGGTCAGCGGGCAATCCCATGTCGGCCATGACCCGCACCACGTCGTCGGCGTTCTTGATGGACTTTGATACGTTCAGCGCCACCTCCGCCGCGGTGCCTTGGTCGGCGGCCACGGCGACTAGCGTGAAGAACGACTGAGGCCAGCGTTCCAATGCCGCTGACAGGGCGTTGTACAGAGCCTGTTGGTATTGAACGTCGGCGCGATCAAAGCGGATCACCACAAGCGGCTGTTCGTTGGCCGTGATCTGGGCCGGGCCAGCGGGCGTTGCGCCGCCGCCCAACCCTGCCGGGGCGGCATTGGCAAAGGCCCGGTTAAACAGGTTGGCGCCCATAATCTCGCCATTCTGGATGGCCAGAGAAATGGTCTGCAAATTACGGCGCTCAGCCCCCAGGTAAGCGGTCTGGCGGCTGATGTCTTCGCTCAACTCGTTGAGCAAGCGGTCGATCAGAACAACCGTGCGGTTGGTTTCGTCTTCCAGAATCGCCAGCTGCCGGTGATCTTCGTCGATGGCCCCGGCCAAGCCATAGGTCGCACGGGCGGCCCCCAACAGGTATGCGGCCATGGCGGAATCCGCCGCGACATCGTTGGCCAGTCCGTTCAATGCCGACACATCCTGGCTCAGGCGCTCCAACTCCAACTGGGCGGCCCGCCATTGGCTAATCAAAACGGGGTTGCCCGGCGTGGTGCCCAATTGCAGCCGGGTATTAATGGCGGCAACGGTGCCGTGATAGCGCTGGGAATCTTCGGTGGTCTTCAGCCGCGCGGCTTGCAGTGATTGGTTTCTGCCGATGATCGTGGATTGCAGCGAAATCAGTTCCGATCGGTGCTGGGCGACTTTTTGACCAACAAACGTTCCGGTCGATGATGCCGGGGTCACCGCGGTGGGGACGAACACTGTCTGCCCCAATGCCGGAGGCGCAGCTGGTGTCAGGCCTGGTGTGGTAAATTCGGCGGCGGGCGGCGCCGTCGTGGCGGCCACCTGAACTTCGTCATCGTCCGCGCCAAAAAACGGAAACAAAGATTCCGAGGCAAAAGTACAGCCCGAAACCAACAGTGCCGCACCAAGAACGGCCACCCGTGATTTGTCGAAAAGCATGGCCCGAATCACCTTTGGTTCTGAAATGTTGTCAGTCAACAGGCCTGCCCCGACCATGAATGAAAGTAACTGGAAACCCCTGCCGCCGCGCAAAAGCTCACGCTGATTTGTCGCCGATTATTCAACTGATTAATCAACCGGTTAGTCAGTGAAGCGATCCTAAACAACCCGATGTGGGCCGACAAGGTGCAATTCCAGACCTGCGGAACTGCGAAAGTAGCCGCGCGGGGCGCAATTCACGACGAAAACAGCGCCTTGCCTACCCCCGGGTTATTCATTACCGTCCCGGCCTCGCGCGCATGGGGCCGAACCATGCTGTGCGATTGCGCCCGTAGCTCAGCTGGATCAGAGCACCAGACTACGAATCTGGGGGTCGGGGGTTCGAATCCTCCCGGGCGCGCCAAACCTCCTGTATTATCGGAGTTAAATCCATATGTTACTGAAAAAGGTAAACTGACATATATACGAATAATATACGATTTGGCGCCGCCGCCGTCCCACTGACAGCAAGGCAGAAAGTACTGGTAGGGATCGGCACGCTAACGGCACTCGCTCTCGCGTCATTCCACGCGGCAGTGCCCG
>JAKZSO010000082.1:0-7447 GCA_047517625.1 Alphaproteobacteria bacterium | reverse complement strand
CCACGGCGCCTTCCGGCAAGCCGACGTCGGCGCGGGTGTATTGCCGATTGGAGCGTTCGCGAGGCGAGCCCGGCAACGATCCCTGGGGCAAATACACAAAATGTTCCGTGCAAAATGCGCGCTCGTCCGGCGGCCACATCGCGTCATCGGAAATCAAATAATCCAAGATTTCGCCGCCGATCGCCGAGCCGTAGCCGATCGCCGACGCCTGCAACGGCGCCGGGTGCATGGCGAATAGTTCCAGCCACGAGCCCCGGGTATGCCCGGCCAAGTCCACCATAATGTTGACCCCGGCGTCATTGATTTGCCGCGCGGCGTCGACCAACGAGGCCGCCGAAATATCGTGGAAGCCATCCAACTGATCCTTGAAAAACTCGGTCATGTCATCGTGCTTTGCCGAGAGCATGTAGCCGTGGAATTCGAAGCGAGCGCGGTCGTAGTGCTCGCAAATGCCGTTGAACAAGAACGCGGCGGAGTGGCGGCGGAAGTCGGGGCCCACCAAGCCGACCTTGATCTTGCCGCCTTTGGTGGCATACGTGAACGGGGTGGCCTCGCGGGTTGCACGCACCCTGTCTTCGATATCGCGGGCGGTGCGTTGGGTGACCCGGGCCCGTATTTCGTGACTGGTGGGCAGGCTGATCAGACCAAATGGCGTGGCCGACAAGGGCAGGTTTTCATCCAGCTCTTTTTCGGTGTTGACGATCATCTGATCGATGATGCCCTTCAGATTCTCCCAGGCGCACTGGTAGGTCAGCGCCACGGCAAGATGGGGATAGACCGCCCGGTTGTCGGGGTTGATGTGCAACGCCATGCGATAGGCGGTGACCGCCTGGTCGTACTTGTCGATGGTCAACAGCATGACCGCCAGATTTTGGTATGTCTCGTACCGGCCCGGATCCACATCCAGGGCGCGGTTATAGGCTTCAGACGCCTCCTTGAACCGGCCCAGCTCTTGGTATGAGCCCGCCTGATTATTCAAAATCTCGTAGCTCTCGGGCACCAAATTCAACGCCTTGGCGCCAACAGCCCCAACCCGTTGAACGCCGTGTGGTTCTGCTCCAGGGCCAAGGAATGCTCCAACCACGTGCCGGCTTCGTCGTAAGCCCCGTTCGCCACCAGAACCAGCCCCAAATTCGCCGCGGCATCGCAGAACTCTGGATCGATTTCCAAAGCCCGGCGATACGAAGCCTCTGAGTCTCGCGGCCTTGCCAACACCTTTTGCAGATTGCCCAGGTTGTTGAGCGCCAAAGGGAATTCTGGCCGCAACGCCAGGGCTTTGACCAGCGCCTCCTCGGCCTCATCGAGCCGCCCCAATTCCAGGTACGCGGCCCCCAGATCGTTCCACAGATCGGTGCCGTCCGGGTTCAGTTCAGCGGCGCGCACATAGTGCGAAATGGCATCGACCAGTTTGCCCTGGGCATGGGCGCGGCGGCCCGCATCAAACGCGGCGGTAAATTCTGGGACCTTGCGGTCGCCCAAGCCGGGGATCGGTTGCTGGTTTTTCTTGCCGGCCATTCCGCCCTCTTACCACGCGCCCGCCGCCATCACACCTTGAATGTGGGCCGTCAGGCCGCGCGCCTGGATTTGCGGCCCTGGCCGCCGCCCTTGCCACTGCCGGAGGGCGCTCCTTTGCCCGACAGCAAAAACCGCCGGTAATCGTCCAAATCGCCGTCAAATGCCTCGACCCTGCCGTTGGCGATCAACAAAAACCGGTCCGCCGTGGCGTCCAACAACCGCCGGTCATGGCTGACCAGAATCACCGCTCCATCGAAATCGTTCAGGGCGTTGAGCAATTCCGCCCGGGCATCAATATCCAGATGATTGGTCGGCTCGTCCAAAATCAACATGTTCGGTTGGTCTAATGTCGCCAGCGCCAACATCAACCGGGCACGCTCGCCCCCCGACAGGTCGCCGACTTTGGTCATGGCCTTGTCCGCCGAAAAGCCAAAGCCGCCCAACTGGGCCCGCAGCTTTTCAGGTGCAAGTTCGGGGCGCATTCGCGCCAGGGTTTCCAGCGGCGTCAGAGTCGCATCCAATTCTTCCAGCTGGTGTTGAGCGAAATACCCCGGCACCCATTTCCGCGCCCGCACGACTTCGCCCTTCATCGGCCGCAGCTTGTTGGCCAGCAGCTTGGCGAACGTCGACTTGCCGTTGCCGTTTTGCCCCAACAGGGCCACGCGATCACCGGGATCGAACCGCCAGGTGATTTTCGCCAAGACCGGCTTGCCCTTTTCATAACCCACGGCGGCATTGCGCATCGTCAACAGCGGCGGGCTGGCGTCCGACGGCTCAGGCAAGGTGATCGGCGCCACCTGCGGATCGATGGGCACGTCCAGGGCCTGCATCTTCGCCAGCATTTTGATCCGGCTTTGGGCTTGGCGCGCCTTTGACGCCTTGGCCCTGAAGCGATCCACAAACGCCTGCAAATGTTTTCGCGCCGCCTCCTGTTTTTTCACGAACGCCGCCTCCTGCGCCCTCTTGGCGGCCCTGGCCTCCATGAACGTGTCGAAATCGCCGATGTACATCTTCAACTTGCCGCCCTCCAAATGGAGGATGGATTGCGCCGTCGCGTTTAGCAGATCGCGGTCATGGCTGACGATCACGACGGTGCCCCGACAGCGCTTCAAATAGTCCTGCAGCCACAGCACACCTTCCAGGTCCAAGAAATTCGTGGGCTCGTCCAGCAGCAGCAAATCGGGTTCGACAAACAACACCGCCCCCAGCGCCACCCGCATGCGCCAGCCGCCGGAAAACTCGGCACACGGCCTGGCCTGCTCATCGTTGGAAAAACCCAGACCCGACAAAATCGCGCCAGCCCTGGAGGGCGCCGCATAGGCATCGATGTCGATCAGCCGAGTGTAGATGTCGGCCAAGACCTGGCCGTCGGTTTCGGTTTCAGACGCCGCCAACAATTCGGTGCGCTCGGTATCCGCGGCCAACACCGTATCCAACAGGCTTTGATGCCCCGCCGGAGCCTCCTGGGCCACCGCGCCCACCTTCCAATTCTGGGGCCACGAGACCTCGCCGATGTCCGTTCCAAGATCGCCCAGAATGATTTTCAGCAGCGTCGATTTGCCCGCGCCGTTGCGCCCCACCAAACCAATGCGCCGCCGGGCCGGCACATTGGCAGACGCACCGCCGATGATCGTGCGGCCGACAATGCGGACGGTGATGTTGTCGAAACTCAGCATCCCGAGGCGGGCCCCCATAATCAAGCCGTCAGGCTGACCAGCCGCGCCCAAACAAATGAGCGAGGAGCATGGGGCCTAATCAGAGAAAAAGCTTTTGCCAGACTAGCCCAGCGCAATCAAGCATCTGCCATTTGATCCGCCAGGGGATCTAGCTGGAACTGCGGCGGTCGTCGGAAACCATCAACGTTTCCCGCAATTACTAACGGCGGAACCGAGCCGCTTCCTCGGAGCCGCCGGTGGCGTCGCCAGCGCTGTAGGAGTGGGCACCCGCCCCGGCCAGCTTTCCGCCCTCGACGATCAAATACTCCTCGCGGATTGGGCGATTGTCGAACCAACATTCCAGGATTTCGCGCACACCCGCGGCATAACGCGCCTGGGCTGAAAGGCTGGTCCCCGACACGTGGGGCGTCATGCCGTGATGGGGCATGGTTCGCCATGGGTGATCCTTGGGCGGCGGCTGAGGGAACCAAACATCGCCCGCATAGCCCGCAAGATGCCCGCGTTCAAGCGCTGCTGCTACCGCATCCTTGTCGCAAATTTTTCCCCGCGCCGTGTTTATGAGGTACGCCCCACGCTTGGCCTTGCTGATCAAGGCTTCGTCGAACAAATTCTCGGTCTCGGGATGCAGCGGACAGTTAATGGTGATCACATCACACTGGCTGACCAGGGTTTCCACATTCTGGTGATAGGTAAGCCCGAGCTCTTGCTCAACGCCGGTGTCGAGCCGATGACGGTCGGTATAATGGAGAGCAACGTCGAATGGCTTTAGCCGCCTAAGCACGGCCGTTCCAATGCGCCCGGCGCCAACCGTTCCCACCACCATCGCCTCCAAATCGTAGGATCGCGAAACGGCATCGGCAATATTCCAGCCACCCTTGACTACCCACTCATAGGACGGAATGTAATTGCGCACGAGCGCCAGGATCATCATCACCACGTGCTCGGCAACACTGATGCTGTTGCAATAGGTGATTTCGGCCACAGAAATATTGTGATCGATCGCGGCTTGAAGATCGACGTGATCCGAGCCAACCCCCGCAGTGATGGCGAGTTTCAAATTGGGCGCCCGGGCTATCCTGTCCGAGGTGAGGTAGGCGGGCCAGAATGGCTGGGAGATAACGACCTCCGCCTCCGGCAACTCCCGGTCCAAGACGGAATCCTCGCCGTCCTTATCGGCGGTTACCACCAACGAATGGCCGCCTTCTTCGAGGAAGGATCGCAGCCCCAGTTCACCAGTCACGCTACCCAAAAGATGACCAGGTGTGAAATCGATGCCACCGGGATCTGGCACGGATTGGCCACCGGGATAATGTGTGAGCGTCGGGATATCGTCCCGGGCATATGACGTCGGGTGCCCCTGGACCGGATCGTCGTAGAGAACGCAAACCACCTTGGCCATTTCTGCCCCCAGGTTGGAATTTTGGTGGTAAATCTGTTGAGCATCCTTGCGTGGCGCGCCCGGCGCGGCAAGGGAATTCGGCTCAAAAGTCAGGCGGCGTGTATGCTGCCCACGACGGACGCATTGAAGAAGGAGGGGGCAATGGACCTTGTCAAGCTGCTCGTTCTGGCTACGGTTGTCAGTGGTCTGCTGATATTGGGTGCGTTTGCATTGTTCATGTAACGGGCACAGCGCCCCGTCGTTCGCATGTCAGCGATGAAACGAGCCCCGTCCGAGGCCCACGGTGGCAGTTATGATTCGGTGCGTCGCCGACGAGGCGCGTCCCTGACAAGTTGCAGGCGCGGAGATCAGCACCGCTTAGGAAAATACCCTCCAAATCGGTGCCCGCTAGCTCGTCGAGCCCCAAAACGGCCCGCTTGCCCTCGGCGCCGCCGGATTCCGACCACAGGGCGTGATCCCGCAGCTTTGTTTGGATCTCGATCGGCATTCGACTGGCGCCGGCACTGTAGTCGGCATCGCGCAGGTTGACGGTCGTCAGATCGACATCCGCAAGGATCGCCCCGCTCAGGTTCGCGCCAGTCATGCTGGCGTTGTTCAAGCTCGCCTTGTGCAGATTGGCGCCGGTCAAATTGGCGTCCTTGAGCACGGCCGAATCGAGGCTGGCCCCGGTAAGATCGGCGCCGCGCAAATCGACGTTCGGCATGGACGAGCCGGAAAGATTGGCGTTTACAATCGACGCGTGGTTGAGATCTGCTCCTGCCAACTTGGCGTTTTGTAAGCTGGAATCGTCCAAATTAGCATCCGACAGGTCGGGCTCGGTGGGTGGGCGCGTTCATCGAGGCTCCGGCTCTGATGTCCGCCTCGTCCATGCATGAATCGGTCAGTTTGGCGCCGCGAAAGCTTGAGCCGCGGAGGTCCGAACGTCTGAAATTGGCGCCCTCGGCCTCGGCCCGGTCGAAATTAGCGCAGAACAGGTCGGCGGCACTGAAATTGGCGTACGCGATCACCCCGTCCGTGAAATGGGCGCCGGACAGGATCGCCCCCTCTAGATTGACCTTGGCGAGCTTCAGCCCAGAAAAATCCTGGCCGCGCAAATCTGCGCGCGCGCCACCGGCCAGGCCCCGAACATATCGGTCGTGATTGCGTAACACCTCGACAAGCTGTTTCGCGTCCATCAACAACCAGCCCAGCTCAGATTATGAGTTTATTGCATGGGATGTAGCATGAACCGCGGGTTGTACTCCATCAGCTATTGGCTGGCGCCTGGACTGAGCGCCGGTGTTGATGCGGCGGTGGCCCTTGCTTGGTGGCGTCGTCTACTTGGATTGCGTCATGTGCTGCCTGGACTCCTCACAGAGGTCGATCCAGGTTTCTTTCCTGGAGTCAGGGATGATCACCCTGTTCTTCATGGGCTTTCCGGTGCCGGGGTCATGGCCTTTGGTTCCCTTGGCCGGCTTGGATAGGCTGGCCGCCTGCGGACGAGCCATTCGGCTACGGCGAGGTTTATCGCCCAGCCGGCCCCCATGAGCAGCGCCCTGCTAAGCTCACCCGGCGACGCACCGACGATCAGGAACCAGTTCCCAAGGGTCAGCGACTGTGTGCCGGCCCCGAGGCCGATCGCATAGCCACGCATCATCCAGGCGCGGTGCCGGGCGATGTCCCGACGGCGGATGGCGGCAAAACCGAGGCAGATGAACAAGACCCACGCCGAGCCCGCCACCAGCCGGATGACATAAAGGAGCGGGCCGTCGTGATCGCCAGGGGGATAGAACTGGGTCATCCACAGAGCCGAAAGCGCGGCGACAAGTCCGAGGGGAACCAGCAGGCGCCCAGCACCGCGGTGCCAGCCGGGTCTCCGGCGGCGTATGCCGGGGGAGAATTGGAAAGCACCCAGAATGACGTAGACGCTGGCGCTGAGAATGTGCAGCACCACGGGCAGGGGCGCCGCGAAGAACCGCGCGTTTTCCGGCGTGATCTCCGCGCCGCCGGCCAGTTCGGCCAGGCGAACGGCACCGAAGGCAGCCGGGACGATGCCGAGCGCGATCAGCCCGGCGGGCACCAGCCAATCGGCCCTGGTGGAGGAGGTCATGCTACTGTTTCTCGACGCCCGCACCATCACGTTGAAATCCGTAATCACCGGCTCTCTCCTTCATTCCGAAGTTGCTTTGCCACAATGGCACCGGTTTCTTACCCCGATGTTCGCCGGGCGACCGGTGCGTTTTCCCACAACGTGGGAAGATTCACATTGATGGTTGAGAGCATGACCGGTGGGTAATGACCGGTCGGTCTCCTAGTTCCTTGGGGACGATTCGCACAAGCGTGGCCAGTTCGATTGTGACCAATCGGCCCTGGATAACGTTCCCAACGCGCGCGCGGTCCAGGATTCGATCTCGCGACTCACGCTCTCACGATGCGTGCGCGCATGTACCGCAAGCTGGGCGGTGGGTCGGAAGCGGTGCGATCTCGGCGACAGCGTCGTCGCGCACGTTTTGAGATGCCAAGCGAAGAAGCGCTGATCGATCGCCCGCCTCGGCGGCAAGGATCGTCGCTGCCTTGCCGCCGGCGCTCATTCTTCGGGCATGCCGAGGCGGCGAAACGTGGCAAGCAATCCCTCAGCATAGCTTTGGTCCTCATGCAAGCGGTACTCGATCCTTCGGGCTTCTATCGTTGAAAGATCGGGGTTTAGCTCGATGGCCAGAGCGAGTTGAGCGCGGGCTTCGTCCACGCGCCCAAGCGCCTCAAGCGCCAGTGAAAGATCCAGGCGCGTCCACCATTCATGAAAAGTGGAACTGGGCGGCCGGGCCAGCTCTCTTTCGTACTCAGCCACGGCCTCTTCGAACTTTCCCGAGTAATTTAG
>JAKZSO010000081.1:0-6715 GCA_047517625.1 Alphaproteobacteria bacterium | reverse complement strand
CGGCATGCTGCGCACCTCTTTGCCGGTGCCGCCGCCATAGGCCGCCGTCATCATGTCCAAGGTAATTTCCGACAAAGGCCCCTGCTTGAAGGCCAGGGCAAACGCGGCATCGCCACGAATAATATCCAGGAGCGCGTCCGCGGCCTTTTCCCGGTACTTGTCCCTCAGCCCCATTAGGAAATCCTCAACCCGGGGGGTTGGATCGGCCACCACGTTTGCCGGAGTGCCAAGTTCGAAAAGCTGGAAAATGTTGGGCTCCATTGGCCCGCCTTCGGTGGCCAAAAATGTTGCGGGTAGCAGTTTGGCGCCACCGTGCTCGCCCGCATAATGGGCCTGGCTCAAGTACAGCATGCGCTGGAGTTTTTGAGATTTGAGGATCTCCCCCGCCGATTCGGCGCGGAAGTGCATCCACAAAGCCACGTCCATGGTTGACCGGACCGCGGGGACCATCAAATTTGCCCTTTCTCGGCACAGTGCGATTTGCGCTATTATAAAGCGTTAACAGGGTTACCGATCAGGGTTAAGAGGCTATGAACGAGCAAGTAGACGCAAACGCGGAGGATGTCCTGGCCGACGCCCACAGCTGGCGCGCCGACGGCAAGCAAGTGGCGATCGCCACCGTTGTCACAACATGGGGGTCCAGTCCCCGGCCGGTGGGGAGCCAGCTGGCGGTGGACACCGAAGGCGCCATGGTCGGCTCGGTATCCGGCGGCTGCATCGAGGGCGCTGTGGTCACCCAGGCCATGGCAGTCATTGAAGAGGGTACGCCCCGGCTGTTGGACTTTGGCGTGAGCGACGCCGAGGCTTGGGAAGTGGGCCTAGCCTGCGGCGGCAAAATCCAGGTGTTCGTGGAACGTTTGGACTAGGCCCTTCGATGCAGCAAACGACATTGGGTCAGATTCTTGACGACCGCGCCGCGCGGCGCCCAGCGGTCCTCGCGACGAACTTAAAGTCCGGTGTCGAGAAAATCTTGTATCCTATTGATGGAAATGAACAATCTGAACTGGTGGATCATGCGGCTGAGGCCATTCATGCGGATAAATCCCGCACCGTGGAAACCGCGGACGGCGCGGTTTTCCTGCACGTCTTTAACCCGCCGTTGCGGATGATCCTGGTTGGCGCGGTGCACATCGCCCAGCCCTTGGCGCGCATGGCGGCACTGGCGGGATACGAAGTCGTGGTCGTGGATCCGCGCAAGGCGTTCGCCAGCGCCGCGCGGTTCCCGGGCGTCGTTGTCCGCACCGACTGGCCTGACGAGGCGTTGGAGGAATTGGCCCCCAACCTGCGCACGGCAGTGGTCACGCTGACCCACGACCCCAAGCTTGATGACCCGGCGCTGCATGTGGCCCTGCGATCCGATGCGTTTTATATCGGCTCGTTGGGCAGCAAAAAGACCCATAACACGCGGATCGAGCGCCTGACCGAAGCGGGTTTTGACGACGCCGCCATCGACCGGATTTTAGGTCCGGTTGGCCTCTCCATCGGGGCAAAGTCACCGGCTGAGATCGCCGTGGCCATCTTGGCCCAAATCACAGACGTTCTGCGCCACCCGGGAGCATTGAGAGCATGATTTTTGACCGCTTCCCGGTGGCCAGCGCCGCCGGCGTCATTCTCGCCCACAGCACCGCCGTCGCCGGCACCAGATTCAAAAAAGGCCGGGTGTTGTCTGAAGACGACCTTGTGAAGCTGTCCGAGGCAGGGCTTTCCGACATCGCCGGGGCCAAGCTGCAGCCCGGCGACGTTCACGAAGATGAAGCCGCCAACGCCTTGGCTACGGCCGCCACCGGCACCGGGGTCCGGGCGGCGGAGGCATTTACGGGCCGGGCCAATTTGATTTCAGAAACCCACGGCATCGCGGTATTTGAGGCCGACCGGGTCAACGCCATCAATGACATCGACGAATCTTTGACCATCGCCACGGTGGCGCCGTTTGCCGTCGTGCGGCCCCGGCAAATCTTGGCGACGATAAAAATCATCCCGTTTTCAGCTCCCGGTGACGCGGTGCGGGAGGCCACCGAGGCGGCAGGCGGGTCCGGCGCGCCGCTGATCCGGGTAGCGCCATTCCAAAACATGCCCGTTGGCCTGGTCATGACCGAATCCAGCAGCATCAAGACCCGGGTTCTGGACAAGACCACCCTGACCATCGCCGCCCGGGTGGAAAGTTATGGCGCACATTTGGAAGCGGAAATCCGCTGTCCCCACACGCCAGAGGCTGTGGCGGCAGCAGTCACCGACCTGGCCGATCGCGGCTGCCGGCCGATCGTGGTGATCGGCGCGTCGGCGATTGTCGACCGCCACGACGTGGTGCCCGCCGGCATTGAACAATCCGGTGGCGCCGTCGACCGCTTCGGCATGCCGGTGGATCCCGGCAATTTGCTGCTGCTGGCCCACCGCGGTGAGGTGCCCGTGATCGGTGCACCGGGCTGTTCGCGATCGCCACGGTTCAACGGCTTTGATTGGGTCCTGGCGCGCATGTTGGCGGCGGTGCCCATCGCCGCGCAGGACATTGCCGCCATGGGCAGTGGCGGATTGCTCACCGACATCGCCACCCGGCCCCAGCCCCGGCAACAGGCCCCGAAAGAAGCGCAAATCGCCGCCGTGGTTTTGGCCGGCGGCCAAAGCAGGCGCACCGGTCCGCTCAACAAACTGCTGGCCACCTTCGACGGCAAGCCCATGGTCGCGAGGGTGGTGGATGCGGTGTTGGAATCAGCGGCGGGACCGGTGGTCGTGGTCACCGGCCACCAAGCCGACCAGGTGCGGGCAGCCCTGGCCGGCCGCGATGTCACCTTCACCCACAATCCAAACTATGCCGACGGCCTCAGCACATCCTTGCGCCAGGGCATGCACGCACTGATCAAAACCGCCGCTGAAGCCGACGGCGCCCTGGTGTGCCTGGGCGACATGCCCGGGGTGGATTCCAAGGTGCTGGGCAAACTAATCTCCGCCTACGACCCGTTCGAGGGGCGGTCAATCTGCGTGCCGGTGTTCGACGGCAAACGCGGCAATCCGGTGCTGTGGGGCAGCCAGTATTTCGCTGAAATGGAGCGCATGGCCGGGGACGTCGGCGCCAAGCACATGATCGGCCAATACAGCGACGCGGTGTGCGAAGTGCCGATGACCGACGACGCGGTTATTGTCGATTTGGATACGCCCGAGGCCTTGGCGGCAGCGGGAGCGAGTTTGCCGAAATCCGCCGGCGGCGGCGCGGAATGACGTTCGATTCCGCCGCAATCCGTGGCCAGTTTCCCATCTTCCAGGTTGCCGCCACAGGTGGCTCCGAGCTGCATTATTTGGACAGCGCCGCCACCGCCCAGACACCTAATGCAGTCATCGAAGCCGTGCGGTTCCATGACGCCAGCGCCCGGGGCAACATCAAACGCGGCGTCCATTTCATGGCGGAACGGGCCACCGAGGCCTACGAAGGGGCCCGGGAAAAGGTCGCGGGCTACCTCAACGCCAGCCCGTCGGAGATCGTGTTCACATCAGGCACCACCGCCGCCATCAATTTGGTGGCCGCCTCGTTTGGCCAAGGCTTGAGCCCAGGCGACGAAGTGGTAGTTTCGGTTTTGGAGCACCACTCCAACATAGTGCCCTGGCAAATGCTGCGGGATCGCGCAGGGATCGTTTTGAAATACCTCGCCGTCACCGGCGACAGCCGCCTGGACTTGGACGCCTTGGAGGCGACGGTCACCGATAAATGCAGGTTGGTCGCGGTGACCCACGTGTCCAACGTCACCGGCACACTCACCAACGTCGCCGCCATTGTCAAAGCTGCACGGGCAGTCGGCGCAAAAGTGCTGTTGGACGGAGCGCAGCGGGCTGCCCACGGGCCCATCGATGTGGCGGCGCTCGGTGTAGATTTTTACGCCATGTCCGCCCACAAAATGTTTGGGCCTTCCGGGGTCGGCGTCTTGTGGGGACGGGCAGAATTGTTGGCCGATATGCCGCCGTTTTTGGGCGGCGGCGAAATGATCCGGTCGGTGACAAAGGACGTGACCACCTTTGCTGATCCGCCGGCGCGGTTCGAAGCTGGCACCCCGCCCATCGCCCAAGCCGTTGGCATGAGCGCGGCAATCGATTGGATCAACGGCCTGAACCACGCCGCGGTCACCACCCACCTGACCCGCTTGAGCGAGCGCATTTTGAACGGCATCGCCGACTTGAGCGGCGGCAACGGCGCGATCCGGGTCGTGGGGCCTCAAGGGCTACAGGAACGCTTTCCGGTGATTTCGTTCGATATCCCCGGCGCCCATCCCCACGACATCTGCCAAATTTTGGACAGCCACGGGGTTGCTTTGCGCGGCGGTCACCACTGCGCCCAGGTGTTCATGGAGGCCATGGAGCTGGGCGGCACCAGCCGCGCCAGCCTGGGACCGTACAGCGACGACAGCGACGTGGACGCTCTGTTCACCGGCCTTGAAGACGCCATATCCCGTTTGACATGAACGGGCCTGCAGCCGCCACTAGGACCCCGTCCCCGCAATCTGACCGGCAAAAATCATGAACGATGCCTTGTACCACAAGGCCGTCATGCGTATGGCAGCCACCTCCAAGGGCGCGGGCGGCCTGGAAAATCCAGACGCCTCCGCCACCGCCGACAACCCGTTGTGCGGCGACCGGGTGACCATGGACGTGCGCATCGCCGATGGTGTCATCACCGAAATCGGGCACAAAGTCCGGGGCTGCGTCCTGTGCCAAGCGAGTGCCTCGACCATCGGCGTTCACGCCGTGGGCCAGCGGCCCGGCGATGTGAAACGCGTGCGCGGGCGCATTCTCGGCATGCTGAACAACGGCGCTGACGAAACGCCGGAACCCTGGACCGAGGACGTGTCAGCGTTCGCCCCCGTCGCCCCCCACAAAAGCCGCCATCAGTGTGTTTTGCTGCCGTTCGATGCGCTGATCGAGGCCTTGGACGGGGCCAAGACCTAGCTCGGGACGTGTTGGTCTAAGAATCCCAAGATTTCCGGGGCGCAACGTCCGGCGAAAATATCGTGGTCGGCGCCATCGATGAACAACCCCCGTTTGGGTTCGGACGCGGCGGCCAGCAACGTCCGGGACATTTCCACCGGGATGGTCCGGTCGGCGGTGCCGTGGATCACCATCAGCGGGGCGCCAATGCCGACGATCTTGGAAAGCAAATCGTAGCGGTCCCACATGGTGAGCCGAATTGGGTACATCCAATAGGTTTTGGCGGCCACGTCCGGCATCGACGTAAATGGCGCGTTCAAGATGACCGCCGCCGTGTCGCGCTCGATGGCCATTTGGACGGCAACGCCGGTGCCCATGGACTCCCCGAAGATCACTCTTTTGGCGGGCTCAACACCTTGGCCTTTTAGAAAATCCAGGGCGGCCCGGCCGTCCAATACAAGCCCTGTTCGGACGGGGCGCCGGGATTGCCTCCGTAACCGCGATAGCCGGTCAAGAATACCCCCAACCCCGCATCCAACAGCGCCCGCATATGGGGGGCGCGCACGGAAACGTTGCCGGCGTTGCCGTGAAAATAGGCGACTGTCAGCTTGGACGGGTCCGCAGCCGGGGCGTACCAGCCTTCCAAATCCAGCCCGTCGCCAGTAGGAATGAACGCGGGGCGAAATTCCGGAACGCCAGCTTGCTCCGAGGTCCGCAGCTCGCCTCCGGGGAAATATTGAAACCGGCGCTGAAAATAGGTCATGAAGGCACCGGCCCCGACATAACCGGCCACCGCCAACAATAACCCTTTCACCAAAAGACCCATGAAGTCCCGCTCCGGTCGAAATGCCAGGCGGTCAGCTTACCAGAAGATCACACCAAGCCAGCTCGGTCCGGGGCGCCGCCGCGCGCTCCCCTATCCATGCGGGCTTCGGGCCTGACACGCTTGTGCAACGGCTGGCCGCTACTTATGTTTGGGTCGCCGGCGCACTCTTTGGCCGAGGGGTTGACCGCTTACACTAATGGACACGGGAACGCGCTACGTCGCACGCAACGCCGAAGGGCGAATTGTCGCGGTCTTTGACCGCCCACACGCCGCCGCGCCGGAGCAGCTAAAGATCCAGGATCCAGAGCTGGTCGCTTTTGTCACCGGCGGCGCGTCGGACGAAGCCCTGCGCCAGAACCTCCTGGATTCCGACGCCGATCTGCTGCGCATTCTGGAAGACCTGATCAACGTGCTGGTGGACAACAACGTCATTCTGCTCATCGACTTCCCGGAAGCCGTGCAGCGCAAGCTGATGAACCGGCAAAAGGTCCGGGACAAACTGCGCGGCGGCTAAATCAACAAATCAATAAACGGACGCAACGTACTTGGTTTATTAATAAAAATGGCGGTCCCTAGGGGAGTTGAACCCCTCTTTCCAGGTTGAAAACCTAGCGTCCTTGCCGATAGACGAAGGGACCGCTGGCCGGGATATAGCGCGCCCCGAGGCCGCAAACAAGGCGCGTCGCCGAACTGGACCTTTTGACCCGTCAGCCGGGTACGGCCTTCGCCGCGTCTTGAATAATGAACTGAGTTTCGCTTCGCCCCTGCCAGTGATTGGCGCGTACATTTCCGGCCACATGCACGGGCACGCCACGGGCTGACAGCAAGGCCTCGCCCAACGGCCCGTCCGCCGCGCGAAACGCAATGGCCTTTAGGCCGCCGGCGCCGCTGCCGCGGCCGCCGCCCAAGATCAAACTGACATGGCCTTTGCCGACCATTTTCGCCCGGACAATCCGGGCGCTGGCCACGACGAACCGGGGC
>JAKZSO010000080.1:0-4300 GCA_047517625.1 Alphaproteobacteria bacterium | reverse complement strand
TCTTGTCGCCTCGTAGCGCTTCCAACGCCACCCGGGCCTTGAAGTCCGCCGAAAACCGACGCCGCTTCGTCATCTCGTACTCCTCCGTTATCCGGTGGAATACACCTTAACCAGCTGTCCAATTTCCTGGGACCACCTCAGACTGTCAGCATTCGGTTTGCGGCGGTGATGTTGGAGGCAAACGTGGCCTGGGGCCATCCCAATTTGGCGCCAAGCATTTGCCCGGTTTGACCGAAGTCACTATCCACCGCTTGTTTGCCCACCAAGATCAGATCGGGGGCCAATTCATCCGCCACGGCGGCCAGGACGGACGCCACTGCCAACGGCTCCAGGTCAGCTTCGGCGGTGATGTGCAGCGCCCGATCGGCCCCGTCGGCCAACGCACTGCGCAAGGTGTCCTGACATTTCGGGCCGCCGATGCTGACCGCAGTGACCTCGGACGCGGCGCCGCTTTCGCGCAGCCGCACGGCTTCTTCCACCGCGATTTCGTCGAAGGGGTTCATGGCCATTCGCACGTTGGCCAGATCGACGCCGGTGCCATTCGCGGCCACGCTGACGCGAACGTTGGGGTCGGCAACCCGCTTGACCGCCACCAAGATTTTCATACAGCACGCCCCTGCTGGGGTGAGCGCCAAAAAAGTGAGCGGCGCGCAGGTTCGGCCAGATTGCTAGGTGCCTTTTGCCTCATCCAGCGCCTTGGAAAGTTCGGGGCAGGAACTGGCCAACGCTTCCAGATCACCAATTCGCAACGCATAAACATAACACGGTGACAAGGCCCGGTTTTTGAGCGCCGTGGCCTTGCGCCCAAGCATTGATGTGTTGCCAAAAATATCGCCCGGGCCCCACCTTTCAGTGGCGCCTTGGCCGCTGGCCTTTGGCTGCGATCCCTCAACAATGCCACGAGCGATGACAAACATCGAATTGCTGTGGGGCCCAGAGTTGGCGGCGAACTGGTAATCGGGGATTGTTTGGGGGCGCAAACGGCTTGCCACCCGCTCCAGCTCTTCCCTCGGCAGGCTCTTGAAAAACACGGATTTTTCCAAAATCTCCACCGGGTCGACTCGCGGGATTGGCGGCGTGCCGCCACGCAAAGAACGAATGGTTTTGACCAGTGCATGGCTTTGGGCGTCGGCGGCCCGGGATGGGATCGAGCCGTCGCGCGCGCGATTTTCCACCAACTTCCGACTCAGCTTGGGCCGCGAGGCGATCAGCCATGCGCTCCTGCATGCGATTGACGTAATCGGGGAAATGTTCGGCAACACTGTCCACCCGTTTCTGCGCCCGTAATTGCCAGCCCTCGTAGATTTCGCGCACGGAGGCCGTGATTGCGTCCGGGGTCAGGACTTGTGCGGCCAAATCGTCCAGTAACCCTAGAATATAGCTGCTGGCCTGGAACCGCCCCCACGCCGTTTCGTAATCGTTGAGAATCCTGGCGCGGCGCTGGAAATCGAAAAAATCGAAAGTGGCGCCGCTGTGCAACGTCGCCTTGGGCAGCGGGTCGTTGTAGCGCACCGCTCGGGATTGCAGCGTCACCGTATAGCGCGGGTCCCGGTACGCGCGCTCGGACAGGTGGGCCTTGGCGAACACATCGTCAAAGAATTCGCGCTCAACCTGGAAACAGCGCATCAATAACAGGCTGCGCTCCTGATCGGCCTCGGTGGTCGACCGGGCGGCGCCTTCGATTTCGTCCTGCAGGCGGCGCAGGTCATCCTCAAGGCCGGCGCCCTTGCTGGCGCCCGGGCGGCTGGAAAATCGCCCGCCGCGCTTTAGCTCTGGGGTCTCTCGGCTGCCCCGGCGCATGGCGGTCCGCAGGCCCTCGTCGCGGCCAATCCGGTCCGCCATCGGCCGCCGTTCCAGGCTCAAGGCGCGGATCAATCGCTCCAGCGTCAGGCCTTGAACCAGGACCGAAAACAGTACTGCGGTTGTCACCGTGACCAAGATCGCGGTTTGGTATGGGCCCGCGCCCAGGCTCAAAGCCAGAGCCGCCGCTGCTGTGCCGCGCATGCCTCCCCACCAAATTGCGGTGCCCGCGGCTCCGGCCAATTTGGCGGATGCGGCGAATATTCCGACTGCTGGCATCAACACGAACACCATCGCCGCCCGGGCCAGAACCATGGCAATGATGGCCACCAAGATGAGGTCCCAGTATTCGCTGACGGCGCCCAGGTCCACGGTCAGGCCCATCAGCAGTAGGACGATTGCGGCGGTGGCGGCGGCGGCGAAGTCCCAGAATTTGTCCAGGTACGATTCCACCGCCACGTAGATTTTGGTCCGCCCCCAGGTGCCCAGTGTTATGCCGGCAGCCAACGTCGCGGCGACGCCGCTGGCATCGAACATCAACTCGGCGATCAGATACGAGGCATAGGCCAAGACGGTGGTGAGCGCCGTCTCGACGAACGGGTCGCCTTCGGATTTGGACAACACCAAGCCCCAAGCCAGCGCGATCAACCAGCCCACAATTGCGCCGCCGATCGAGGCCACCGCGATCGCCCCAGCCCCTTGCCACACATCGCCAGAAGTCAGTGCCCCGGTGAGCGCGATTGCCACCAATACCCGGGAGGTGACAATAGCCACCCCGCTGCCGATCAGGGTTTCGCCCTCAAGGATGCCGAGGATCCGAGGGTGCATCCCCAGCCGCCCGTACAGGGCCATCACCGCCACCGGGTCGACGGCGGACAACATCGCGCCCAGGGTCAGCGACCAACCCAAATCCAGCGGCGTCAGCCACCATACCGCCAAGCCGATGATGCCAGTGGTGGCGACAACGCCGGGCACAGCCAAGGCCAACACCGGCACCAAATTCTCGCGCAGTTGGCGCAGGTCGATGTGCAGCGCCGGCTCAAATATCAGCGCGGGCAGGAAGAGAAATAAAATGATCCCCGGCGGAATACTGGGGACCAAATACGCCGCTGTGCCGCCGGGCAAGACTTGGGCGAAGGCGGCCAAGGCGACGCCGCTGGCGATCATGGTCACCGCGAACGGCACGTGCAGCCGCCGCGCCACAGCCAGCGCCACCGCCGCCAGCGTCAGCAGGGTGGTTATTCCGGCGATTTGTTGCACGACCGCGGTGCTCGCACCCATTTGACCCGCCCAAATAAGGTTAACGGGCAAGTATGCACTATAAAGATGACTAGATTCCAAAGGACCGTGTGGTCAGGGCGGCAACAAATGGCGGTGACCCAATCGGGGCAGGGCAGGCTGGGCGTAATCTTGGCGGCGGCCACCGCTGATCCCGCTCTGGTGGAAGCCGTGGCGTTGGCGGGTGGAAGCGCCGTGGTGACCGGAGCGAACGTCATCGCGCATTTTTCCAGCGCGGTATCGGCCATGGAATGTGCCCTGGCCTGGCGGCGGACCCAAGCCGCCCCGGCGGCCATGGCGGTTAGCTTGGGCATGGTCGCGGCCAATGGCCAGTCCGGCGATGCGGTGGACGGTGCGGTGGCCATGTTGGCACGGGCAACCCCCGGGGATTTTTGGGCCGCTGAAAATGTCCGGGGCTTGGTGGCGGACAAAATCGCCTTGGTGTTACGGCGCGCCCCCGGCGGAGATTGGCTGGCGGATTTCGACGCCGATCCCAACCAACCGCCGCCTAAAACCCGCCGCGCGCCAGCCATTGCCGCCGTCGCCGTCTTCGCGGTTGCCGCTGGCGCCTTGTGGTTCGTGCTGGCCGGCGACGTGGTTAACGAGCCGGTCCAGGTCGCCACCCCCGCAAACATGGCGTTGCCGCTGCCCCAACTGCCTTCGGTGGCGATCGTTCAGTTCGCGGTGGCCGAGGGCCAGGCGCTGCCCGATCATGCGGCCCGGGGCATGGCCGCCGAGCTGGCCCAGGCGCTGGGCGTCAATCCGGGGTTATTCGTGATGAAACCGGCCGCCGGGCCCGGGTTCACCGGAGCCGATACGGCGGTTGAGGTAGCCGAGGCCCTGGGCGTTCGTTTCGTTTTTCTCGGCGTTATCCACCCTGACGACACGCCGATGGAATTGCGGGGCCAGTTGGTGGATGCGCTGACCGGGCTGACGGCATGGCAAGGGGCCAGAGATTTGGCGCCGCCGGGGATCGCGGCCCTGGCCCAGGAACTCACCGCCGCCGTGCTGGCCCCGGACGCAGCAAGCAATGACGCGGCCCAACCCGCAAACGATCCGGGCCCGGTCGCGGCCCTGGCCCGCCCGGTGGACGCCGCAGCCTTTGATCTTTACGTGCGCGGCCGGACGCTGATGGCCCAGGCCACCGTCGCCGCCAACGCCCAAGCGGGCGCGCTGTTTCGGGAGGCCTTGGAATTGGATCCAGAGTTTACCGCCGCCACCA
>JAKZSO010000079.1:0-5541 GCA_047517625.1 Alphaproteobacteria bacterium | reverse complement strand
TTGGCCAAAACCGGCGGCCGCGATGCGTTCGGCAAAGTCATCGCGGTTCGGAAACTTGGCGACACTTTCGACCAAGTATCGATAGGCATCGCCGTCGCCGGTCACTGCCCGGCCCAGCCACGGCAGAGTGGCTGAATACGTCCTGTAAGCCCACTCCAGCCCGGGCATCACCGGGCCGCTGAATTCCAGGCACAGGAAGCGCCCGCCCCAGCGCAAGACCCGGCGCGCTTCCGCCAAAGCCGCGGCCAAATCCGTGACGTTGCGGATGCCAAAAGCGATGGTGTAGGCGTCTTGGCTCTCATCGGCCAAGGGCAGGGATTGAGCGTCACCGGTTACCCATTCGATGCCACGGATAATCCCCCGGTCGGTGGCCCGGTCGCGGCCCACCCGAACCATTTCTTCGGTCAGGTCGCAGACCTTGATGGTGCTTTCACCCTTACCGGCCGGTGATTTGTTCAGGCGTTTCCAAATGCGCCAGGCGATGTCGCCGGTGCCGCCCGCCACGTCGACGATGGTCATGGGCCCTTTCGGGTTTAGCCAATCCACCATCTGGGCCTTCCACAGGCGATGGACGCCGCCGCTCATCAGGTCGTTCATCAGGTCATAGCGACCAGCGACGCTGCGAAAAACGTCCCTCACCAGTCCCTGTTTTTCGCCCACAGGCACCGGGCGGTCGCCAAAAAATGTGGACCCGGATGTAGCCTCTTGGTCGTTCGATCCGGCGTGGTTCATGGCTTGGACCATAGCCCACGGCCCCCCTTGACGCTACGCTCCATCAAGGAGGGCCCATGCCAGAGCTGCCAGAGGTCGAAACCGTGCGCGCCGGGTTGGTGCCAAAGATCGTCGGCCATACGGTCGCGCACGTTTTGGTCCGGCGCCGGGATTTGCGCATTCCAATTCCCGCCCGGTTTGCCGCCCGGCTGGTGGGCCGCCGCCTGGATGCCATCATTCGCCGGGGCAAGTATTTGTTGTGGAATTTCGACAATGACTTGGTGTTGGTGTCTCACCTGGGCATGTCGGGGCAATTGTTGCTGGCGTCGGCGGATCCCGACCGGCCGCAAAAACACGACCACGTGCGGTTTGCCTTTGCCAACGGAGTCTGGGTCACCTTTCGCGACCCGCGGCGGTTCGGGCTGATGGATTTGACCACCGGGAAGCAGATGGCCAAGCACCGATTGCTGGCGGGGATGGGGCCGGAACCCTTGTCCAACGCCTTTAATGGGCCGGTTCTGGCGGCGGCTCTAAAGGGCCGCGCTTCGACAATCAAGGCGGCGCTGCTGGATCAAAAAATCGTCGCCGGGTTGGGCAACATTTATGTGTCCGAAGCCCTGTACCGGGCGCGTCTTTCGCCCCGGCGCAAGGCGGGGACCGTGGGGCCGGTGCGCGCCGAACGGCTGGTGACGGCAATTCGTAACACGTTGACCGATGCCATCGCTGCCGGCGGGTCCAGCCTCAAAGATTATGTTCAGGCCAGCGGCAGGCTCGGATACTTTCAGCATCAGTTCGCGGTGTATGACCGAGATGGAGAACGCTGCCCCGATTGCGCCCCCGAGGCCCGATGCCGGGTGCGGCAGATTTCTCAAGCCGGGCGCTCCACATACTTTTGTCCAACCCGCCAACGCTAGACCGTGTACTTTTGGCCCATGGTGCTTTCCGTGCCGCATGTTGTTGGGCGCAAGGCGGTTGTCCTTGCGGTCCTGGTGTGTGTTGGGCTTGGCCGCGTGGTTCTGGGCCAGGAGGCGTTTTTCGTCACGGTGGCTGATTTACCGCTGATGCCGGGATTGGTGGAAAGTCCCCAAACCGCGCTGGTTTTCGACAATCCCGGTGGCCGCATTGTCGAGGTAACGGCTGCCGGAATTCTAACCACCCAATCGATCCTGGCCTTTTACGGGGAAACCCTGCCGCAACTGGGCTGGACCGCGTTGGCGGACGATCGGTTCGAAAGAGAAAGCGAAGTACTACGGATTGTATTCACCGACACCGACGGCCCGACCGTGGTGCTGTTCTCTCTGGCTACGGCGATCGCCCCAGCTCTAGCACCCCTGCCTTGACGGCTCTGAAGGCCACGGATATACACCGTCGGTCGCAAGTGCCGCACCAAATCAAGAGATTGCATGGCCTACCATAAGTCAGCGAAAACCCGCATCCGCCGCAACGCCCGGCGGGCCGACATTAACCGCAGCCGCCGCACCCGCATGCGCGGTGCACTGCGCCTGGTCGACGAGGCCATTGCCGGCGGCGACAAGGCCGCGGCCCATGAGGCTTTGCGCGCCGCCCAGCCAGAAGTCGCCCGCGGCGCCGGTCAAAAACTTTTGCACCGCAACACGGCGGCCCGGAGAATTTCGCGCTTGGCCAGATCCATCAAAGCGATGCAGGTGTAACGCGGCTCGGGAAATTTCGGCCCGGAAATTTCGGCGGCAAAATTTTTTGCGCTAATTTTGTTTCGCATTGCGCCGCATAAGCGTGCCCGACTTGCAACAGTTCAAACTTTCTTGAGCCATTCAATGATCACATTTGATGTGTTCGCTATTCGGCCACTTGCAGGCGCGGGACCGGTTCCCTACCCTTGATTTTCGCCCGGCGGCACCGGGCTCAGCGTAATACTAAAGGCAATATCGGTCACTGTAATTGGCGGTCTTTCTGGCTGCTGTACTGTATTGCGCTTTTCATTACTGATTAAACGCTAGTTCTCAAGATTTTTTCAGTGAATCGATGCCCGCGCGTTGCTATCGACCGCCGAATGAAATAAAAAAGTAATCGTTCGGGCTGTGGGCGGCCCGCGCGGTTTAGAGAGAGGGTTCGTCACGGGTCGGGACCGCCGCTTCGCCAACCCGTCTGGCTCTCAGGCCGAACCGAACAAGGGTGGGATAAAAAAAGCAAATGCATGTCTGATGATCCCACCTTCGTTTCCACACCAGTGCAGGGAGATGCCTATGCGGGCGATGTCTCCGCCGCGGTCGCGTGGGATGTGCTGGCTCAGGACAAGGGCGCTGTTTTGATCGACGTTCGCTCCCAAGGCGAATGGAGCCAACTGGGGGTGCCGGATTTGGCGTCCGTTGGCAAAACGACGGTGTTGATCGAACTGGAGACCCAGGCCGGGCCGAACCCAAATTTTGCCACCCAAGTGGAAGACGCCGTGGCCGACCGCGATGGCGTGGCGATCTTTGTTTGCCGGTCGGGAGCGCGGTCAGCGTCGGCGGCGGCGACCATGACGGCCAGGGGCTATTCCAAATGTTACAATCTGGTTGGTGGGGCTGATGTCGGCGGCTGGAACGCCGCTGGGCTGCCGTGGGCCAGCCAATGACAGGGGATGGAATGGCACCCCAGTCGCCCGAGCCCACGCCGGAACAATCGGTTCAGTGGGAACGCGTGCGGGGACGGTTGCGGACCGAAGTCGGCGAGGCGGCGTTCAACAGTTGGCTCAAGCCACTGACGCTGCAAACCGTTGAAGCGCGCAAGGTTGCCATGGCGGCGCCCACCCGGTTCATGCGCGATTGGGTGGTCAAAAACTACGCCGATCGCATTCGCGCCCTGTGGCAGGAAGAAGACCCGCGATTCGATAGCATCGATGTGGCGGTCTTATCGGCGGGGGCGCCGGCGCCATCGGCTTCCGCCGACGCCGGCACCGGGTTTGGCGGCAATGGTTCGGCCCCAGACGCCGCGGCCCGAGGCTCCAGCGGGGGCGCCCTAGACCCCCGGTTCCGGTTCGATCAGTTCGTGGTGGGCAAGCCCAACGAGCTGGCCTATGCGGCAGCCCGGCGGACAGCTGAATCTGACACCGTGGCCTTTAATCCGCTGTATCTGGCTGGCGGCGTTGGCCTCGGCAAAACGCATTTGATGCATGCGATCGCCGACCACATTCGGGCCCGGTTCCCGGCCCGGCGTGTGGTTTACCTCAGCGCCGAGCGGTTTATGTACGAATTCATCAAGGCGCTGCGGTTCAAGAACGTCATGGCGTTCAAGGACAAATTCCGCTCGGTGGACGTGCTGATGATCGATGATGTCCAGTTCATCGCCGGCAAGGAATCCACCCAGGAAGAGTTCTTCCATACTTTCAACGCGCTGATCGACCAAAACCGCCAGATCGTGATTTCCGGCGATCGCTCGCCCTCGGATCTGGACAATATGGAAGAACGCCTGCGCTCGCGTCTGGGGTGGGGATTGGTGGCGGATATCCATGCCACCGATTACGAATTGCGCCTTGGCATCTTGCAAAGCAAGGCGGACCAAGCGGGCGCCGAAGTTCCCCAACAGATTCTGGAATTCCTCGCCCACCGCATCACCTCGAATGTTCGGGAGTTGGAAGGTGGGTTAAACCGGGTGCTGGCCTATTCCAATCTCGTGGGGCGGCCGATCACTTTGGAATCCACCCAAGAAGTACTCCGCGATTCGCTCCGCGCCAACGACCGCAAAGTGACTATCGAAGACATCCAGCGCCGGGTTGCCGAGCATTTCAACATTCGCATGGCCGACATGCATTCACCGCGCCGGGCCCGGGCCATTGCCCGCCCGCGCCAGGTGGCAATGTACCTTTGCAAGCAACTCACGGCGCGGTCGCTGCCCGAAATTGGCCGCAAATTTGGCGGCCGCGACCACACCACGGTGATGCACGCCGTGCGCCGGGTTGAGGAACTGAGCCAGATGGATGCGGCCCTGGCCGAAGACGTCGATCTGCTGCGCCGGATGCTGGAAGACTAACCCCAAACCTGGTGACTTGAGTGGCCCGGTGGCCCCTGGTTTTGCTCCCATAACGCATTGATATTATTGATGGTTTTTGGGCCCGACCCGGCCCGAAAAGACATGCGGCGCGGGCCGGTGTCTGCTATACTGCGAGGACTAAATTTCCGGCCAAATCTGCGCCGAAAAATTGGCCGGTTTAGCCGTGCCAGACCGGGTTTTCTCGCCGCACAAACAACCGCATAAGCGACCGCATGAAATTTGAAATAGAACGCTCAAGCCTGCTTAAATCCCTAGGCCACGTGCAAAGCGTGGTAGAGCGTCGCAACACCATTCCCATTCTTTCCAACGTTTTGATCGATGCCGCGGGCGGCAGAGTCAGCATGACCGCCACCGATCTGGACCTGTCGATCGTGGAAAGTGTGGCGGCGGACGTGGGCCAGGACGGCGCCACAACAACGCCTGCGCAAACGTTGTACGACATTGTCCGCAAGCTTCCGGACGGATCGCAAATTCAGCTGGCGGAAGAAGCCGATGGCCGCTTGTTGGTGCGGGCCGGGCGTTCGCAATTTCACCTGCCGTGCTTGGACCGGCAGGATTTTCCGATCACCGACGAAAGCGATCTGCCGTCGCGGTTCGAAATTGATGCCCAAGCCCTGCGCCGGCTCATCCAAAAGACCCGGTTCGCGGTATCCACCGAAGAAACCCGGTATTACCTCAACGGCATTTATTTGCATGCCACCGAGGCAAATGGCGCCGCCGTACTGCGGGCGGTGGCTACCGACGGTCACCGGTTGGCTCAGGTCGACATGCCCCGGCCCGACGGGTCCGACGGCATTCCCGGGGTGATCGTGCCGCGCAAGG
>JAKZSO010000078.1:0-11042 GCA_047517625.1 Alphaproteobacteria bacterium | reverse complement strand
AAGATAAAATCCAGGGCCCGGCGAACATTGGTCATGGCGGTATCGTCTAAGGGCGTCTCCCCGTAAGCGCTGGCGAACCCCGCGCCGCCAGCAGCAATCCATTGCGGTCGCGCAAGGGCATGTCCAGGGCTTGGGCAAGCCGGTGCAGCAGCTTAGGCGTGGGCTTTGCCCTGCCAGTTTCGACAAAACTCAGATGCCTCGATGTGGTTTCGGCTGCCCCCGCCAAGTCCAGCTGGCTCATACCGCGCACGGCGCGCCATTCGCGTAGGACTCGCCCGGGCGGGCTGACGGGGGTCTTGATTGTCGCTGCATGATTCATGGCTTTTCCCGGAGGACGGGGCTGTTCAGTCCGCACGAATCATACCACTCCGGGGAAAGGAGGCCATTCCCTGGGAGGGAATTGGCGGCATTCCCGTGGCTCCTTACATTTCGGGCATCAACAAACCTGAGGAGAACGCCATGAACATCTTTTGGACCCGTTATTTGACCGTCGCCATCGCTGGTTTTTTTGCGATGGGGCTCGGCTTTACGTTCGTGCCAATGATCCCGGCCCTAGATGGATTGATGGGATTTTTGGATGCGTTCCTGTTGGGAGCCGCAATCCTCGACCCCGAATTCGCGCGGTTTCGCGATTTCGCCTTTGGCGTCATCGGTGGGCTGACCGCCGGATGGGCCGTGACAATTTACTTTGTCGCCAAGTTCGCCTTGTTCAAGGGTGAGCGTTGGGGGTGGTTCGCCGTCACCGAGGGCCTGATCGTTTGGTATGTGCTGGACACCTGGGCATCGCTGGCCGCGGGGATGGCCACGAACGCCGTGATGAACACGCTCTACGCCGCAGCCGTGTTGGCGCCACCGCTGATCGCCTTGCGGCCCCGCCAGCAAGGCGACGTAGGAGCAGTTGAATCGCCGTGACTCCGGCCAAGCGGACCTGCGTACGCACCCCCTCCCCCGGTGGGGACGGGGTGGTTTTTCGGTTCGTGAAACTGAGGTAACGAAAATTGGCGCGCGAGCATATCGTTGCCGGCGTTTTCCGGCAACGTGAATCTGATCGGCAAATCTACGAGTCTTCGGCGGCGAAGCGGACTGCCTCTTCCGCCGCCCGCAGCAGCGCCTTGGCCTTGTTGCGGCTCTCTTGATACTCGGCCTCGGGGTCGCTGTCGGCGACGACGCCGCCCCCGGCCTGAACGTACATGACGTCGTCTTTGATCAGCGCGGTGCGCAATGCGATGCAGGTATCCATGCCGCCGTTGGCGGAGATATAGCCCACGGCGCCGGCATAGAATCCACGCCGTTCTTTTTCCAGCTCGTCGATGATTTCCATGGCTCGGACTTTTGGGGCGCCGCTGACGGTGCCCGCGGGAAATCCCGCCAGCAGGGCGTCCATGGCATCGAACTTGGGGTCAAGCTCGCCTTCGACGTTCGAGACCAAGCGCATGACGTGGGAGTAGCGCTCCACGATCATCTGTTCGGTGACGTGTACCGATCCGATCTTGGCCACCCGGCCCACGTCGTTGCGGCCCAGGTCTAAAAGCATCAAATGTTCAGCCCGCTCTTTCGGGTCGGCCAGCATTTCCTCGGCTAAGGCTTCGTCTTCGTCGTGGGTCGCGCCCCGGGGCCGGGTTCCCGCGATTGGCCGAATGGTCACGGTGTCATCGCGCAGGCGCACCAGCAGTTCGGGAGACGACCCGACAATCGCAAAGCCACCGGCTTTTAGGAAAAACAGAAATGGCGACGGGTTCATGCGCCGCAAGGACCGGTACAAGGCGAAGGGCGGCAGCGTGAACGGCACACTAAAGCGCTGAGACGGCACCACCTGGAAAATGTCGCCGGCGGCGATGTATTCCTTCGCCCGCTCCACCATTCGATGGTATTCGGCCCGGGTGGTGTTCGATGTGGGCTCGGGTATTTTCCCACTGCCCCCGGCAGAAGGTGCGACTGGCGCTGTGGTACGGCTTAGCTGCGCGACCGCCAAGCCCAAGCGATCGTTGGCAAGGGTAAAGGCATCGTCCGCCGATACTTCCGAATCGGGCCACACGGGCGTGACGACGGTAACGATGTCCTTCACCGAGTCGAAAATCGCCATTAACGTCGGGCGCATGAAAAGCCCGTCGGGTATGCCCAGGGTGTCGGGGTTGTCGTCGGGGATCGCCTCCACCAACCTGACCATGTCGTATCCGGCGTAGCCGATCAAAGCCGAGGCCATGGGTGGCAGACCTTCAGGCAAGTCGATGCGCGATTCGTCCACCAACGCCCGCAGGGTGGTCAACGCACCGCCGTCTACATCGTTAAAGTCGGTGTTGCCAATTAAGACGTCGCGGTTGATTTGGGCGCTATCGCCATGGCACCGCCACACCAAATCCGGGCGGGTGCCAATGATGGAAAAGCGCCCGCGCACCGCGCCGCCCTCCACGGACTCCAGCAAAAACGAATAGGGCTCGCCGTCAGTCAGCTTCATGGCCGCCGACACGGGCGTTTCCAAATCAGCGACCAGATCGGTCCAGACTAATTGAGCGTTGCCTTGGTCGTATGTCGGGGCGAATTCGGCAAGTCCCGGCCGCACCGCCACGGCTAAAAACCGGCCGGAATACGCGTTGGTGCGGTGGGCACACCTCGAGATGTTGCGGCAAATGTGGCCCGCTCAAATACCGCCCGGTCGATTTCCACGCCGAATCGAATTTCCAGGGCGCCCTGGTATTGGGTCAACAGGTCCTCGGACATGTTGGCGGAAAACTGCCGGATCAGGGCGGCAAGAGCGTCTTCGTTGGCTGCCGGATCGGCGGCAACGATTTCCACCAATTTGCCGATGGCGAAGCCGCCGGCGGAAGAAGGCGCTTGGGCGACTTCGCCGATGTTCAGCCCAAACAATTCCCCGACCAACTGGGCCGACATTCCGCTTGATGCACCACCGGCCCGGGTCACAGATGAGGCGATGGAAAAATCGATGCCCATTTCGGCCCCCAGGGCAGCCAGATCCGTGCCCAACTTTGCCCGCTCAAAAAGGTCAGCCGCGAATTCTTCGGTCAGCCGGGCTTGTTCCGCCACGCCCCAGTCTCTGGCCACCTCGCCGCGGACCAATTCAAAGGGGATGGGCCCTGGGGCCGCTACCCCGTCGATGCGCAAAACGAAGTAGCCACCTTCGACGGCTTCGTTGAGGAGTGACTCCCCGCCCTGGCGGGTTTGGAATGCGGTGGGCACGAAATTTACGAACGGCGGTAGCCCGGCGACCGCATTGCCATCCTCGTCCAGGCCCTGCGCGTCGATGATGACGCTGCCGGGGATCAGGCCAAGGCGACGGGCCGCTTCTTCCAAGGTGTCGCCGCCGCCCAAGGCATCATCCAGGTCGATGGACACATCGTACAAGACCACCAGCGCGCGCTCCCGCATTAAGTCATCGGTCAGGGTTTGGCGCGCTTCCTCCAGGGTCAAAGTGCCGCCGATCTCCACTGAATCGATGCGGAAGATGTGCCACCCGTCGGCGGCCTGAAGGGGTTGGCTGATGGTTCCCAGCGGCATTGCAAACACTGCATCCGCGACCTCGGTGGGAAGTTGATCAATGGTGACTTCGCCGCGATCGATGATACCCACCGGGCCGGTATCGACTGGCTCTGGCTCGGCATCTGGGGCCGGTGCTGCTTCCTCGACCGGCGTCAGGAAGGGATCGCCCCGCAAGGCCCGGGGATCGGCAACCTCGAACAGTGCGCCGCCGTCCATGCGGGCTTGGGCGGCCCGGGCTGTCGCTTCCAGGGAAAAGTGCAGTTCGGAAATACCGCGGTTGGGGATTGTGGTGAATTCGCGGATGCGATCCTCGTATTCCGCCAGAACCTCGGCTTCCGATACCGCCACGGTGTCCATGACGTCTTCAGGCGCCAGGGCAACGAACGCGACCGTCCGGTATTCTGGCGCCGTGTATCCAATGACGTTCGCGGTGTAATAGTCGTTTAGCGCGTTCGGCCCGGGCTGACCAATTTCCGACACGAAATTTGCGGGAATCGTCAACACTTGGGCAACCCGCCGTTCTTCCCGGTACCTGAAGATCGTTTCCGCCAGAATTCGCGGGGCGGGGGGAATCGGCGCGACGGTGTCCGCCACCAGCGCCCGGGCCATGTCATCACGCATCAGCTGTTCGTACTGCGCGACCGAAAAGCCCTGTTGTCTCAATCGTTGTTCATACAGGTTGTTGGTGAACCCGGGGAATTGACGGCGAATTTCTGCGGCCAACAACGGGTCCGATATGGCGAGGCCCAAATCCTTGGCGGCGTTGTCGATCAACGCGCCACCGATCAACTGGCCAAGGGTGTTTCCCGGCAGGCCAAAGGATCGGGCCTGTTCGGGGGATATGCCCTGAAATTGGCTGAGCTGGCGACGATACTGGTCCGCGAACTCTTGCTGGCTGATTTCGATGCCACCGATCTTGGCAACTGGCCTGGTGCTGCCGTCGCCGAACATGCGGCCACCACCGCCGAAAAACAGTGCGAATGTGGAGGCCAAAAGGATCAGAAACCCGCGTACCCACCACGACTTTGTGGCCCTCCGAATTGCACCAAGCATGTATGGCCGTCCCGACAGAAAATGTGAGTGTGCTGGGTTTCCCAGCCGCTTCTGCGGCGGATGGTATCAGAAGTCAGTGATGCGGCGCTATGCGGCCCGATAATGCTTTCGTGAGACTTGTTGCGGATCGGCCATCGTGGCCGATTCCCGCGCTGGCCATTTAGGGCCGATTCCCATAGGGTGCGGACCGCTTTTCAATGCTTAGCGAAGGGGCGATGACGATGGCCGGAGCGCCGATCCCGCTGATTGCCGGGAACTGGAAAATGAACATGGTCCATGCCGACGGTTTGGGGCTGGCGGAGGGGATTGCGGCGGAACTGGAGCCCTTGGGGATGATCCCGGTTGATGTGGCGGTGTGCCCGCCTCTGACATTAGTGTCAGAGCTTGGCGCCTTTTTGGCGGCCACCAGAATTGTCATCGGCGCCCAGGATTGCAGCCCCTTGGAAGAGGGCGCCCACACCGGCGATGTCAACGCCAAAATGCTCGCCAAAGCCGGTTGCGCGTGCTGCATCGTCGGCCATTCCGAGCGCCGGGCGGACCACGGCGAAGATGACCTGCTTGTAAACGCCAAGGCTCGGGCCGTCATTGCCGCCGGCATGACCGCGATAATTTGCGTCGGTGAGACCGAAGCCCAGCGTGACGCGGGGGAAACCCTGGATGTGATTACCCGCCAACTTGCCGCCTCGGTTCCGGAAGAATCCGCAACAACCAACACGGTGATTGCGTACGAGCCGGTCTGGGCGATCGGAACTGGCAGAACCCCGACTTTGGCGGAAATTGCCGAAGTCCACGCCAAGATTCGCGAATTGCTTTACGACCGCTTTGATTACGATGGATATGGAATTCGCATTCTGTACGGCGGATCGGTGAACGCGGACAACGCCCACGACATTCTGCGCGTCGAAAATGTGAACGGCGCGCTGGTCGGCGGCGCCAGCTTGAAGGCAGAGCAGTTTTTGAAAATTGTCACGGACTGTCCCGCGCCTCCGGTACCGGGGGAATAGCCGCGAGAAGGGAGGCACAATGGCCGAGACGGCTTCACTTTCATCGGAATTTCTAAGGCGCTTGAACGCGCCCTGGAGCGAACGGAGCGGAAAGTTTTCGCTCCTGAAGGCCACGGCGTTTGCCGGTGTTCTTGCCCCCGCCGCCTATTTTACCGTGCGCTATTTTCAGGGCGCCCTTGATGCGTCTCTGTGGCAGATCCTGGTGCGGGAAAGCGGCCTTTGGGCGATCCGATTCCTGATGCTTACCTTGGCCATCACGCCGTTAAAGACGGTTTTGGGGTGGCCCAGGCTGACCTCCTTGCGGCGCATGCTTGGGGTGGCGGCGTTGGGCTACACCACGGTTCACCTGCTGGCATTTTCGGCTGACCAAGCGTTCGATCTGGCGACGATCGCCGCCGAACTTGCCTTCCGTCTATACTTGGCTGTTGGCACCATCGCCTTCTTGCTCATGATCCCTTTGGGGCTGACTTCTACCGACGCCATGGTCAAGCGCTTGGGCGGGCCAAAATGGAAGCGCTTGCACCAATTGATCTATGTCATCGCCTTCCTTTCGGTGCTGCATTTCTTTTTGTTGCTACTGAAATTGATCACCCCGGAAGCCACCATCTGGGCTGGAATCTTCGTTTGGTTGATGGCCTACCGCGGGGTCACGGCCTGGGTCGGCAAACCGGGAAAATGGTGGGGTTTGGGGCTAGTCGCGGTTGCCGGTATTGCCACGATGCTGATGGAGGCGGGTTTCTTCCTGTTCCTGTCGACCCTCGGGCCTGAGCGGGTGTGGCTGATTTTGTCTGCCAATTGGACCTGGCAGGCCGGGTTGCGGCCCGGGTGGATCGTCGCCATGTTGGTTTTGGGCCTGTGGATCATTGGGATTGGCCGGGCCGAGTATCAGGCCATGGCCCGGGCCCGTCCCTAGCGCCAAAGGGCAGGTGTATGATATGACCGGCCAACGCTTGCGGGCGCAAATTTTCCGGCCCGGTACGGCCGGACGGGAACCGGAATTCAAATGCAAACTCTGATCTTGGTCATTCATGTGATGATCGGTTTTGCGCTTGTCGGCGTCATCCTGCTGCAACGCAGCGAAGGCGGGGCCCTCGGCATCGGCGGCAGCTCTGGAGGCGGTGGCGGATTGATGAGCGGGCGCGGGGCAGCCAGCTTGCTGACTCGAACCACGGCCATTTTGGGCGCGGCGTTTATGTCCACCAGCATCATTCTGGCGATCTTGAGCGGTGGCGGCGAGGGTGGATCGGTCTTGGATGACGCGCCGTTGCCAGGGATCGAAGCCGCTCCGCTTCCAGGCCCGGTGGAGCCCGTGGGGCCCGCGGTTCCAGTCGGCGATTAGCGCACCGGCCTGGGCGGTGGTGAGACCGCCAATTCCAACAAAGGTTCTGTTCAGCGGTAAATCTCTCACAACGCCACTTTCGTTTTTCGCCGTCTCGCCCTATGGTGCCCGTCCATGACGCGGTACATCTTTGTCACCGGCGGCGTGGTTTCCTCCCTCGGAAAAGGCCTGACGTCCGCGGCCCTCGGCGCGCTGCTGCAAGCCCGCGGGTATTCGGTCCGTATCCGCAAATTGGACCCCTACATCAATGTCGACCCCGGAACCATGAGCCCCTATCAGCATGGGGAAGTCTTCGTCACCGATGACGGCGCCGAAACCGATCTGGACCTCGGCCACTACGAACGATTCACCGGCGTCGCCGCGCGGCAATCCGACAACATCACGACCGGGCGCATTTACAGCGACATCATTGCCGCCGAACGCCGGGGGGATTATCTGGGGGCGACGGTCCAGGTCATTCCTCACGTCACGGATGCCATCAAGGCGTTCATTGCCGACAAGCCGGAAGGCAACGATTTCATTATCTGTGAAATCGGCGGCACGGTGGGCGACATCGAAGGGCTGCCGTTCCTGGAAGCGATCCGGCAATTTAGTAACGAATCCGATCGCGGCACATGCCTGTTCGTACATCTTACATTGGTGCCGTACATCAAGTCGGCGGGGGAGCTGAAAACCAAACCGACCCAGCACTCGGTCAAGGAGTTGCGCAGCATCGGCATCCAGCCGGACGTGCTGGTGTGCCGCTGCGACCGGGAAATTCCGGAGTCCGAACGCCGCAAAATCGCACTGTTTTGCAATGTCCGGGGAGATCAGGTCATTGCGGCACTGGATGCGTCTTCAATCTACGAAGTGCCCTTGCGCTACCACGCCCAGGGCCTCGACGATGTAGTGCTGGCCGGGTTCGGCATCGCCGACGCGCCACCACCGGATTTGTGGGTTTGGGAAAACATTGTCGACCGGGTGAAAAACCCGGAAGGCGATGTGGCCATCGCCGTGGTCGGCAAGTACACGGGGCTGCAAGACGCCTACAAGTCGCTCAGCGAGGCGTTGGTGCACGGCGCCATTGCTAATCGGGTGCGGCCGGAATTGCTGTGGATGGATTCCGAAGTGTTCGAGGCGGAAGATTCGCTTCAGCGGCTGGAGGGGGTTCACGGCATCTTGGTCCCAGGCGGGTTTGGCGAACGCGGCACCGAGGGCAAGGTGGCAGCCGCGAGAATGGCGCGGGAACGCAAAATTCCCTATTTCGGGATTTGCTTAGGCATGCAGATGGCAGTGATCGAGGCTGCGCGCAACTTGGCGGGGATCCGGGGCGCCGGGTCCAGTGAGTTCCCCGACTGTGAAGTTCCGGTGGTCGGCCTGATGACAGAATGGACCAAGGATGGCGAAAAGGAACACCGGGATTCGCGAAACAATCTGGGCGGCACCATGCGCCTGGGGGAATACCCCGCCGATCTGCTGAAGGGATCGTTCGCCCACGCAATTTACGGGGCGACCGCGATCAGAGAGCGCCATCGTCACCGCTACGAAATCAACATCAATCACCGTGGCGCGCTGGAGAATGCGGGGCTGTTGTTTTCCGGCATGTCACCCGACAAGACCTTGCCGGAGGTGGTGGAAATTCCCCATCATCCGTGGTTCGTCGGGGTCCAATTCCATCCCGAGCTGAAATCGAAACCCTTCGATCCACACCCGCTGTTCGCCTCGTTCATCGAGGCCGCGGTGAAGCAGTCCAGGTTGGTCTAGGCTGGATCGGGAATGAACGCCCCGCGCCATGTCGCCGTCGGCGGCGTCACCTTTGGCAACGACCTGCCCATTGTTCTAATTGCCGGGCCCTGCGCCTTGGAAAGCCGGGACCACGCTTTGGAAGTCGCCCAGGTCTTAAAGGAAATGACCGCGGCTTTGGGATTGGGGTTCATCTTCAAGACCTCGTTCGACAAAGCCAATCGCACCAGCGGATCGAGCCCGCGCGGGGTGGGTTTAGAGGCTGCGCTGCCGGTGTTCGCCGAAATTCGCGACCGGGTCGGCTGCCCGGTTCTCACCGACATCCACAACCCGGACCAATGCGCCGAGGCCGCGGAGGCGGTGGATGTGCTGCAAATTCCGGCGTTTCTGTGCCGTCAAACCGACCTGCTGGTGGCGGCGGCAAAAACCGGTCGGGCGGTCAACGTCAAAAAGGGGCAATTCTTGGCGCCATGGGATATGGCCAACGTTGCCGCCAAAGTGGCCGAAGCGGGGAACCATGATATTTTGCTGACCGAGCGCGGCTCCAGCTTTGGCTACAACACCCTGGTCTCCGACATGCGGTCCCTGCCGATCATGGCCGAAACCGGATACCCGGTGGTGTTTGACGCGACCCATTCCGTGCAGCAGCCGGGCGGCCAAGGCGCGACATCTGGCGGCCAACGGGAATTTATTCCAGCGCTGGCCCGGGCAGCCGCCGCGGTGGGGGTCGCCGGGCTTTTCGTGGAAACCCACCCAAACCCAGACTCGGCGCCGTCCGATGGGCCAAATATGGTGCCACTGGGTGAATTAGAGCCGCTTCTTCGCACAGTGATGGAGGTGGACGCCGTTGCCAAGAATTCTGCCGGTAAACACTATTTTTATTAGGCGATCTGCGCCAGTATACGTTCCGAAATTGCCGTAGCCTGGCGACCATCGGCAGTATATGTTGTGTCTCAATTGACGCGAAACTACTATTGATAGCGTGACCGGGGGTCTTTGTGGCAAGAGAAATCCGTTTCGGAGAGTTCGTTCGCGAAGTCAGCGCCAACCAGCGTGCGGTCAGCTACAACGAACTAACGCCTGACCCCAAATTCGATTCCGCCGGCAAGGAAATCCCCTTCCGTCCGCCGCGCTTCAAATTGCGGCCCATCGACATCCGCCGATTGCTGACGCCCTACGTGGGCGTTCGAGTCATTGATCAGGTGCGCACCGTGGTACCCCTGGCCCTGTATCTGATGCTGTTCCAAATTTTGATCCTGCGCCAAGGGGTGTCGGACGTATGGATTATCGTCGGCGGCTTCGGCGCGGTGATTGTCGGCCTGATGTTGTTCATGGAGGGCCTCAGCTTGGGGCTGATGCCGTTCGCCGAGGTTATCGGCAACAAGCTGCCGAAAAAATCGCCCCTGCCGCTGGTGCTGTTGATCGCCTTTATTCTGGGCGTGGGCGTGACCTATGCCGAGCCCGCCATCGGGGCGTTGCAACAGGCCGGGGCAAGCCTGGATGTGACCAAGGCGCCGTATCTTTATTACATTCTCAACGAGCGCACCCAGGCTCTAGTGCTGACGGTGGGCATTGGCGTCGGCTTTGCCGCGGTGTTGGGGAGTTTGCGCTTCATCCGCGGGTGGAGCCTCAAACCCATGATTTACCTGACTTTCGTGCCCATCCTTCTGTTGGTCGGATACCTGATGTTCGATCCCGAGCTTTCAAAGGTTCTGGGCCTGGCCTGGGACACCGGCGCGGTAACGACGGGGCCGGTGACGGTACCGCTGGTATTGGCGCTCGGCATCGGCATCGCCGCCGCCGCCGGCAAGGGATCGTCGTCCCTGTCGGGGTTCGGGATTGTCACGATGGCGTCGTTGTTCCCGGTGATTGGCGTGATGCTGCTGACCGTCGTGGTGTCATTTTCCATATCGGCCTAGGAAATTATCCAGCTGGCCCAAACCGCGGCGGCGGTCGAGGCCGAACCGGGATTCATGGACAACCAGGTGGTGTCCATCATTCTAGCCGGGGTACGGCCCATTGTTCCCTTGGTGGCGTTCCTTTTCCTGGTGTTGAAACTGGTTTTACGGGAAAAACTCAGCGGCGCCGGCATCGTTGCCTACGGGTTGTTCCTGGCCGTGCTTGGCATGATCGTTTTTAACGTTGGGCTGGAAACCGGATTGGCGAAGCTGGGCGATCAGTCGGGGGGCTTGGTCGCCGGCGCGTTCGCCTCGGTCCAAGAAATTCCAGCCTCGCCGCTGTATTCGGTGGCGGTGGGGATCGCCATCGCCCTGGCCTTTGCTTGGGCGTTGGGGTTTGGCGCGACCCTGGCGGAACCGGCGCTGAATGCGCTGGGCCAGACCGTGGAAAATTTGACCAACGGCGCCTTCAAAAAGCGGACGTTGATGATGGCGGTGGCCCTGGGAGTGGCCTTCGGGATCAGCCTGGGG
>JAKZSO010000077.1:0-12801 GCA_047517625.1 Alphaproteobacteria bacterium | reverse complement strand
CCCTAGTGTGGCCGGCCAAGTCGATAAGCACATTGATGCCGGCCTCATTGATCCCGCCGGCCGCTACAGTCGGCGGCGTTGCCGCAATATCGTGGAAGCCATCCAGCCGCTGCCGGAAGAAATCGGTCATTTCGTCGTGTTCGCGCGCGAGCATGTAGCCATGAAACTCGAACCGTTCCCGGTCGTAGTGCTCACAAATTCCGTTGAACAGGAACGCCGCGCTGTGGCGGCAAAAATCGGGTGACACCAATCCGATTTTCAACTTTGGCCCCCGTTGTGCATAAGTGAACTGGTTTTCCGCCCGCGCAGGCCTCATCCGGTCGACGATGTCGCGCGCCACGCGTTCGGTGACGCGCGCCCGGAGGTCGTGGCTGGTCGGTAGGCTGAGAAGTCCGAACGGCGTCGCCGAGATCGGAAGGTTCTCAGACAATTCCTTTTCCGTGTTGGCGATCAGGTTCTCGATGCTCCCCTGCAGGTTCTGCCAACTGCATTGGTAGGTCAGCGCGACCACCAAAGGTGGGTAGCTGGCCCGGTTGTCCGGATCGACGCGCACCGCCATGCGGAAGGCCGTCACCGCCTCGTCGAATCGATCCAATGAAAACAGCATGTTGGCCAGGTTCTGGTAGGCTTCGGCCCGCGCGGGCTCGATGTCCAACGCGCGATTGAAGGCGGTGATCGCCTCTGGGAAGAGCCCAAGCGCCTGGTACGAAAAGGCGATGTTGTTCAGAACGCTGTAGGAGTCGGGTCGCAGATCGAGCGCCTTGCGATACCACTCGACGGCCTGGGCATGTTTACCAAGAACCCCACACAGCAGGCCAAGGCCGTCGTAACCGGTGTAGTTCGGCCCGTCTTCGACCGAGAATTCGAACCATTTCCGCGCCTCGCCGTGCGCCTCCACCGTAAACAATACCAGCCCCAGATTCGCGGCGACGTCGCGGTTGCCGGGCTGGTGTTTTGTCGCCAGGCGGTACGAGCGCTCGGCTTCCGGGATATTGCCCCGCAGCCTTTGCAGATTTCCGATGTTGCTATGGGCCAGGGCATAATCGTCTTTCAACTTCACCGCTGTTTCGAGCGCTTCCGGGGCTTCATCGAGGCGGCCCGTCGAGATGAATGCGCCCCCCAAATTGTTCCAGTATTCCGGGCGCAGCGGGTCAAGTTCCGCGGCGCTCCGGTAATGCTCAATGGCTTCTTCGAACTTTCCCTGAAGGTGTGCCTGCCTGCCCAGATCGAACTCGGATTCAGCATCGCGCTCACCCGGTGGGGCGCCAGATGGCCCCTTTTTCTGGGTTTTCCGCTCCATCATTCCCTAATCTTGCACCATGGGAACCCGTAATTTCTACCAGCTAGATGTACCCGAAGGCCGGCGGAAAGACGATGACGACGATCGCTGCCCACCCGGCATAGACCGGGATGTAATTCGTCTGCCACCGTTCCATGCTTGCGAACGTTCCACGCCCCCGCAGGAAACCGATATAGAGCACGGCGGACCAAATCAGATTCACCAGAAGAATCACGTTCTCGCCCAGGGCGGCCACGCGGTTTGGGCTGAAGCCGAAATCGGAGATGCGCCCGACGATGGCCCACAACGCGACCGCATCGACCAATAGCGCACTGATAACCAGCACGACCTGGGCCACATCGAAGGCGCCGGGGGGAAGCTTGGGATCCCGGGCGGAGATCGAATAGAGCAGCAGGACCAGAACTACCACCAAAAGCAGATCGAAGGCGATGAGCATGTCGCGCTCGATGTCTAGCCCGCGCCCGGTCCACACCAGGGTCGCCAGAAACGTGATCAGCAGAGCGGCGAAGAGGGGGGTGAAAAGGCGCGTCAACACCGGCAACATGTTCTCGATCGCGCCTTGCTTGACCTCCACCAGCCATGAGGCGACTACCACGGCCCCCAGCACGCCGCTGGGCAGCAGCCAGGTAGTCAGGAAGATCTCGACATCGATCCCGATGGCCTCGAAAATCAACACAATGAACGCCATAAGGACGCCGCCGCCGGCTGCGATCAGCGCGTAATAAACCAAGAGCTCGCCCGAGAACCGAATGAAGTCCATGCGGCCGTCCACCTGGCTCCATCTACCCCCAGCGTACGCGATGCCCACGACCAGCCACAGGGCGATCGGCATGTGTAACGCCGTGAGGGTGGCGGTGAAGCCCTCCCGGGCGAAGGGATAGACGTTGGCGAAGACAACCCCTGCGACGATCGCCGCGGCCAGCCAGGGCAGAGCGCTGGTGTCGAGCCGCCGTTTCCAGACGAAATAGCCGACGAGGACGGGCAGCACGAAGAGACTGAAGTTGACGGCGTAGAAGGTGGTGTTGTCGTCAAAATTGAGCCCAAACAGCTGCGGCACTTGGATAAGGACGGCCGCCGCCACCGCAAACCCAAAGGCGGCGATGGCATCCGTTTGGGCCGGCGACCGCAGGGCGCCGGGTCCGGCGGGGACAAGGACAAGCTGCTTCCACAGGCGGTCCGAGTGCTCGCGCGCGAATTCCCGTGACAGTGCGTCAAGGGCGCCCAAGCGTTTCACCGCAACCAGGAACGCTTCATCGTCGGCGAGCCCGGCTTCAACCAGAGCAGTGAGCTGTTCGCGCAAGTGGTCCTCGAGCTCGGCGACATCGACGGCGTGGATCGCCTGGCGACGGCGGAGGTAGCTCCGCCACTGGTCGATCTGCTCCTCCAGCGCCACGGGGTTTTCCGGATTCAAAACCTTCAAACTCCTTGTGGAAGTGGCGCGGCAACCCGCCAGAGCGCTCGTAGCGTTTCGTCCACCGCCCGCCATTGGCTGCGTTCCTCGGCGAGCTGAACCCGGCCCCGAGGCGTGATCCCGTAGTACTTGCGGCGGCGGCCGCTGTCCGCAACTTCCCACCGCGCCTCGACGTGGCCGAGCCGCTCGAGGCGATGCAGGACGGGGTATAGCATCCCGTCCGTCCACTCCATGCGCCCACCGGACAACTCCCGAACGCGCTTGAGGATGGCGTAACCGTACCCGTCCTTATCGGCCAAGATCGCCAGGACGATCGGGGTCGAGGAGGCGCCTATCAGGTCTTTGTTGATCTCCATGATTTCACGAGTCGCCAGTGAATTTTCCAGCGGTACATAGCAGTATTATACATAGAAGCTTTAGGGATGGCGAATCAGGGGCAATGTGACCCCGGGTTCAAGGTGTTTGGCCGCGAACTTTTACCCGTTCCCCATAGATTGGAGTAACACCCTAGGCCATCTGGAATTCCCCAATTGTGATATCCAGATGACCCGGGGTACAATCCGCCAGCTTTTTTTACGCCCGTGACGCACCGGGCGCGGGCGGTCCGATGCGCAATCTCGAAATTTTTTCGAGTTTGACTGTCCGCTGGTTCGGCGCGCTCGTCCTTGCATTCAACGCCGGGCTGATCGTTTCAGGGGCCGCGCCATTGATCGCTCAAGACGCTGCGCCGGACTCGGCTCTCGAAAAAGTCGTACTGCAGCTTCGCTGGGACCACCAAGCCCAGTTCGCCGGGTATTACGCCGCCGTGTGGCAAGGGTTCTATGCGGATGCCGGGCTCGACGTGAAAATCCGCTCGGCATTCGGCGACGAAGGCTTTGTTCAGGCCGTTCCCGAGGTTTTGGCCGGGCGGGCGGAATTCGGGATTGGCGCGGCTGACGTTTTGGTTGCCATCGACGGCGGCGCACCGCTGATCATCGCATCTCCGGTATTCCAACAAAGCGGATTTGGTGTCGTTTCAAGGGTTTACTCCGGCGTGGCCTCGCCCGCTGATTTGATGGGCCTCGCCGTCATGCGGCCGACGTCCGACCTCGCCGAGGCGGAACTGGGCGCGATGTTGGCCGCCGAAGGTGTCGATCCCGGAGCCATTCGCTGGGTGGAAGGCGCCCCGGGATTGGGCGCGGCGCTGTTGGAAAACAGGACGGTCGATGCCTACTTCGGCTTCTGGCCGTCGTCCTTGTGGTGGCTGTCAGAATTGGGCCTTCCCGCGGCGCTGCTACGGCCGTCGGCGTATGGTGTGTATTTTTATGGCGACGCCATTTTCACGTCCGCCCGCCTCGCCGAGCAGAATCCCGATTTGGTTAGTCGCTTTGTGGAAGCCAGTTTGATGGGTTGGAAATTCGCTCTGACCCATCCAAATGAGATTGCCGACCGAATCGCCGAGGACTTGGAAACCGCCACACCCGTTCCAAACTCACGGATGTTCAACCGGACAATTCTACGGGAGACGAATCTGACGGCGCTGCGCTTCCCCGAAATCGAACTTGGGCATTCTAATCCTGGTCGCTGGTCAAAGATGTTCGAAGTCTTGGCGACCGCCGGGCTTGTGAATGGCCAGTTCGAGTACTTGGACTTTGTCTTCGATCCGGCCCTTCGCGAGGCCCAAACGCACGGCGCCGTCCTGCGGGTGCTGGCGAGGGCTCTCGTTGCGTCGTTGATTTTGGCGGTAATCTTTTCGGTCTGGCTACGGACTCTGCGGCGGAAAGTTGCCGCGCGAACCAGCGAATTGGCCGATAGCGAGGAACGCTACGCTTTGGCGGTCGCCGGCACTGGCTCGGGGATTTGGGACGCGGCGGCGCCGGCGCCAAAATCATCCAAGCAAACGTGGTGCCCCAGTTTATGTAGTTCGCGCAAAACGTTGGCGATCAATTCGTTAGCGGCAGAATCGTCCAACCGCGACCGGATCTCTTCGACAACTTCCAGATTCAACATGGTCATTTTGTAGGCGCGGTCCGCGTCATTGGCGGTGTTCAGGGCACGCTGAGCAAGTGCGTTAAACGCGTCTTTTGCAAGCAGCCCGGTTTCCCGGTCCAGGTCTTTCTTGGATGGCGGCTCGTCCGACTCCGCCATGCGGTGGGCGCTCAGCGCCACGAATGTTCTGCCGCCATCGACCGGCAGATAGGTGCCAAACGCTGCGACCCGGGTGGGCTTGTCAGTGGCAATGCGTAGGCTAACGGGCCCGAAACGACCTTGCTGCTGGGCGATGTCCAGGGCGGTCCTGACCAGAGGCACCGACTGAGGAACAATCAAATCCAACAGAGGCTGGCCCGCTAGTTCTTCGGGTGCCTGGTCCAAAAGACGCTGGACAGCGCCGGTGGCGTACAGAATTTTCAGGTCAGCATTAATTTCCAGGAACGCATCTGCCGAGGCGAAGGCGAAGGCCACAAAGCGGTCGCGTTCATATCGCAAGTTTGCGACAGCCTTGCCCTCTTTGCCGGCCTCGGTCGCCATGGTCGCTGCGTCTCCCAAGCTATTCCCTTGTCATCGATCAAGCCTATGAGGGCGCCCAATCCCGGTCAACCGGCCTGCAGCCAAAGCGAGCCCAATTGCCGACTGTGTTAAACCCTAGCCTTTATGGTTTCGCACGCCGGAGTACCTCAAGAATTGCCCATGGCTGAAACCGTGTCGCCCCAGCCTCGAAGTTCTTTTCTTCAAAATTTGTTTCTGCAAATTTTGTGCCCGTCCGGCGTCCGCTGGGCATGGGTTGTGACGGTCATCACACTGGTAGCCGGGGCGCCTGCTTGGGCCCAGGATGATCGCCTCTTGACGCCCGTGGTTTTTGCTCCCCTCGCTGGGCTTATCGGCGCCGTCGATACGGGGGTTTCGGCCTTTGGCATCCCTGTTGACCTTGGCACCCGGCCGTTGATCAGCGCCGACAATGTCTTTCGAAACGAGGTTGTTGAAACCCTGGACGGTGGAGCCCTGCAAATCGAATTCGTCGACGGCACTATCTTTCAGCTTGGCGAAAACGCCCGGATGATCCTGAACGAATTGGTATTCGATCCGGTGACCGGCGAAGGCGGCCTTCTGGTCAATTTGGTTGAGGGTGTTTTCCGGATCATTTCGGGGGCGATCCCCAGTGAGAATTTCACCGTCGTGACCCCGGCGGCCACAATCGGCATTCGCGGCACGGATTTCGAGGTCGCGGTCGACGAATTTGGGGTCACTGCGGTTTCGGTATTCGAGGGCGAAGTCGAGGTCGAGCCCAACGATGATCAACCCGGTGTCGGGCCGGGGGCAGCACCCGGTGTTCGGCGGGCGGCTGCCATTGCCCGGGCTGGGGAGCGCGTGGCTTTGCACCGTAGCGGTGGCGACGTGGTACGGGGCGAAGCGAAACGCAGCGAAGACCGGGGCCTGCGGATCCTTGATGAAATCGAGCGTGAACGCGTCACGCGCAACCAATCCGACCGCGCACAGGCCGGACGAACACCCGCCGATCGGGAGAACCCAGAGCGCCGAAATCTAGCGCGCGGAGAGGCCGTCCGCGACGATGCCCCGGGCCGTGGCGAACGCAATGTGGTGGTGCGGATTAAAGAGCCGCCACGCGGTGAAAATGCCGACCGGATCCTGATTGGCCGCCGGGCGGAATTGGGCCTAGCCATCGACCGGCCAGACCGCCAAGCCGATGTGGGCGGCGGCGAACGACCTGGCGGCGGGCGCAATTTTGGCGGCGAGGATAGAGTCGACCGTGGCGGCAACTTCGGCGGCGCCGACCGGCCCGACCGGCCAGACGAATTCGGTGGCGGTGAAAGACCGGACCGGGGATTTGGTGGGGAGGAGCGCCCAGGCCGGGAAGACGACGCCGATGGCAACCCGCCGCCCGAGCGCGAAAATAATGCCGGAGCCAATGACCGTCCTGAACAGGAATTCGGTGGTGGCGAACGTCCGGATCGGGGCAACGGCGCAGATGGAGAAAGGCCCGACCGTGAAAACGATGCCGGAGCCAATAACCGCCCGGATCGGGATTTCGGCGGTGGCGAAAGTCCCGATCGGGAAAACGATGCTGATCGTGAAAGACCCGGCCGCGGTAATGACGCTGATCGGGAACGTCCTGATCGCGAAAACGACGCAGGCGTCAATGGTAGACCCGATGGCCCGGGACGCCGGGATGACGACGCGCCGGTCGATCCCGACGCGGACGAGGAAAATAGGCGCAACAATCGAGGGAATGACCGGTAATCCGACCCCAAACGAATCTGCATTGGTGGTGGTCTGCGAGGAATCTGGTTATCGTCGAACGGGAACTCAACAAACAAAGGGTAGGACCATGAAAAATTTCCGCGTACTGGTTTGGGCTGCGGCACTTTCTTTGGGGTTCGCACCCTTGGCCTCAGGCCAAGCGGATTTTAACGCCTATTACACGGTGGGCAATTACACCGGCCAAAGTGCGGACCAACAGGTGGGCTACACCACCGGGTTGGTGGACTTCTTCAATTGGCTTGTCTCCGGCGTCCCAGAAACCGGCGACATGGCCCGGGCCGAAGCGTGCTTGGTCGAAAAAGGCAACGTCGACGTGTCGATCATGTTCGACACGTACGTCGCCAGGGGAGCCTTCGCCGAGTTTGGCGCAGCCGAGGTGTTCGTGGCGATGATGAACGACACCTGCGGAACCAATGTCACGAACGAAATCGCCCTGGGTGGCGGCGGCGGTGGCGTTGGCGCGGCAAATGGCAACTGCGTTTCGATCGCCACGTTGCCCAACGGCCTGTTGGTCGAGACAACCCTGCTGAGGGGCCGGGCGGCCTAGTCGACGTAACGGCTGGCCCAGGCGTTCAGAACTTTGGCCACATAGACCGCATCATTCTTTTTGGTCAGCAGGTGGTCGGCCTTGTCCAGGGACACAAAACTTTTTGGGTGTTTCGCCGCGCCGTAAATTTGCGCGGCATTGTCGATGCCAACCGTTTGATCCAGCGGGCTGTGGAAAAGTAGCAGCGCCTTGCGCGAGGTGCCGATGGCCGTGGTCAAGTCTTGGCTGGCGAGGTCGTCCACGAATTGTTGCTGGATGGTGAAATCGCGGCCGCCGATTGAAACGTTGGCCGCCCCGTCTTCCTTGATGTCGCCCAACGCAGGTTCAAACAAATGGCTCACATGATGGGGGTTGGCCGGGGCGCCGATCGTCGCCACGGCAACTGTTTCGGGAACGTCCGGAGCGGCCGCCAGCACCGCTGCTCCACCCAGGGAATGGCCGACCAAAATTTTGGGCGCCTCGAAATGATCCCGCAGGTGGTTGGCGGCAGCGATCAAGTCGCCGACGTTGGAGGAGAAATTAGTGCCCTCGAACTCGCCTTCCGATGCGCCTAGTCCGGTGAAATCGAATCGCAAGACCCCGATCCCAAGATCCGCCAGAGCCTCGCTGATCCGCGACGCCGCCAGGAATTCCTTTGAGCAAGTGAAACAGTGGGCGAAAATGGCATAGGCGCAGGGATCACCTTCGGGCAGATCCAACTTTGCCGTCAGGGACGACCCTTGCGCGCCGGGAAACGTCAGTTCTTTGGTGACGGGGGCTGCCATGGCCGCAGTCTACGGCATTTCACCCAGCTTTGGGCGCGGGCCGCGCACCAAATCAGGGCGCGGTCTTTTCAACGACGATTCGCAGGCCGGGATTGGCGATGGTCCAAATGACGTAGGGGGCGGTCAAAGCCATGGTGACGATCGCCTCCGGCCCCGGCGCCACCTCGCTGTACCGAACCACGAAGGTGCCGCCTTCATTGTCTTGGGAGTCGATGACGATGCCAAAGCCGCCGCTGTTCCGCAGCCCTAAGAAAACGCCAATGCCGACAAGACCGTCGCCGAAGGCCGCCGGTGGGTCAATACCCAGGGGCTCCCACAACGCGGCCCATTCGTCCTGGGTGGTGGCGGTGGCCCAGCCCTCAGTATTCGGGCCGCCATAAGTGTCGCGCCACTCGTTGGTGGCGGCGGCCTCGGTGGACCCTCCGCCGGCGCCGGTTCCCATTTCGCACCCCGCGACAAGCAATGCCAGGCCGGCCGCGATCAGCAAAGCAGCGCGGCGTCTGGTTGCGAGGATTGCGGGAACGGTTGGGGTCATGGCAGGGGATCAGGTATGGGTTTTGACTTGGTGGCGGCGCTTGTCCAAATGGCTTGTAAGTTGGCGCGTCGCCTCACGGAACGAATCCCGGATCGAAACGTAAGCGTCTTCATGGGAATGATCGTTTCGATTGTCTTTGGTGACTTCGATATCGCCGCCGGGGACATTCAGATAGATGGCGGTGTGAAACAGGTTGCCCTTGGTGTGGCTGTGGTGCGGTGATTCAACGACCACCCGGCAGGACGTGATGTTGTCGTGGACCTTTTCCAGCTTCTCGGCTTCTTCGTGAATCCGGGCCTCAATCGCTGCGGATGACCCAAGGCCGCGAAACGTAATCTGGACCGGTACCTGCATCAGTCTCCTCCTATTACCTCACCACTATAGACATAATCGCGATCGGCGAATTCTCAAGCCAAGAACTGTTCGCGCAGAACGCGTTCTTCCAAATTGTGTTCGGGATCGAACAACAATCCAACCTTTTTACCCGACGCCTCGGCGACCCGCACCTGGGTTATGTCGCGTACTTCTTTGTTGTCCGCGGTTACGCTTAACGGTCGCTTCGCGTGTTCCAGGACGTCGATGCGGATGTCGGCACCCCGTGGCAAAATCGCCCCGCGCCAGCGCCGGGGGCGAAACGGGTTAATCGGAGTCAACGCCAACAGATTGCATCCCAAGGGCAGGATGGGGCCGTGGGCCGACAAGTTATAGGCGGTGCTGCCGGCGGCGGTTGAAACAAGGACCCCGTCGCACAGCAGTTCATCCAGCCGCACCACGCCGTCGACGGAAATTCGCAGCTTTGCGATTTGACCGGTGCTGCGAAACAGCGAGACTTCGTTCACCGCAAGCGCGGTCGGGCGGCCGCCGCCTTTGGTCCGCGCGGTCATCCGTAAGGGATGCAGGATCACTTCCTCGGCCGCATGAAGCCGCGCTCTGAGACCGCCGGCGCGGAATTCGTTCATCAGGAACCCAACGGTCCCCACGTTCATGCCAAAGATCGGCACTTTGCGGCCCATGATCCGGTGCAAGCTGTGCAGCATCAATCCGTCGCCGCCCAAGGCCACCATCACATCGGCTTTGGCCAGCGCCACATGACCGAAGTCGCGAACCAATTGCTTGCGGGCTTCCCGGGCCTGGGCCGTGTCGGCGGCAACGAAGGAAATTTGGGGATTCTTTTTCACTGGATTGGCCGTCCGCAGGTCTGAAATACAGTATACCATCCTCGCAATCCCGACCTGTTCGGATTCCGAGGAAAGGCGATACCCGCCAATGATTCCGCTCCACGATGACAACCCCACGGAAATAAGACCGCTGGTGACCATCGGCATCATCGTCACCTGCGTGCTGGTTTTTCTATGGCAGAATTCCCGGTCCGTGGACGAGTTCAATCTCCTCGCCTATTCGCTGGGTTTCATCCCCTCGGTGTTATTCGGGGAAAACAGCCTGCCGCCCGAAATCGCCCTGGTTTCGGCCGAGGTTTCCATCGTCACGTCCATGTTCCTCCATGGCGGTTGGATGCATTTGGGCGGCAACATGCTTTATCTGTGGATTTTCGGGAACAACGTGGAAGACGCCATGGGCCACGTGCGCTTTGCGATTTTCTATGTGGCCTGCGGGGCGGCGGCGGCCATGGCCCAGGCAGCCCAGGACCCCTCATCGGTGATCCCGATGATCGGAGCCAGCGGCGCGATTGGCGGCATTCTGGGGGCGTACCTGTTGCTGCACCCCCACGCCCGAATTCTGGTGGTAGTGCCGTTCGGATTTTTGATCCCGCTGCGGATACCCGCCTATTTCGTCTTGGGTGCGTGGTTTGTTCTGCAATTCCTGGCCACCGCCGCATCAAGCGATGAGGGTGGCGGCGGCGGCGTTGCCTATTGGGCCCACATCGGCGGATTTGCCGCGGGACTGGTGTTGGTGTTGGTGCTAAAGCGCCGGGGGGTGCCGTTGTGGGACCGCGGCAAGGCGCCCCTGCCGAACCGCGGCAAAAACAGAGCGAATTCCAAAAATTGGGACGACGGCCCGTGGGGCTAGCCGCTTAGCCTCCCGTGACGCTCATGTGGCGCTCGACCGCCGGGCCGTTATTGTCGCGGTCGATGACAAAGTCATGGCCTTTGGGCTTGCGGCCGATGGCCTCGTCGATGGCGGCGTCGAGCAGGGATTCGTCCTCGGTGACCCGCAACGGGAAGCGCAGGTCGGCTTTGTCGTTCTGGCCCAGGCACATATAGAGAATGCCAGTGCAGGTCAGCCGCACGCGATTGCAGGATTCGCAGAAATTATGCGACAGCGGCGTGATGAAGCCCAACTTACGTCCGGTTTCGCCCACCCGCACATAGCGGGCAGGGCCGCCGGAGTTGAAATCCAAGTCCTCCAGCGTCCAGCGTTTGTCCAAGTCCGCCCGGACCTGAACCAATGGCAGGTAATAATCATTGCGGTCGTGGTCGACCTCGCCCATGGGCATGGTCTCGATCAGAGTCATGTCGTGGCCATGGTCGCCGCACCAGCGGATCATGTCGTCAAATTCGCTGTCGTTCAGGCCCTTCATGGCCACGGCGTTGATCTTGATGGCCAATCCGGCCTTCGATGCGGCCTTGATCCCCGTCAGGACCTTGTTGAGGTCGCCGCGGCGGGTGATCTTGCGGAACTTGTCCACATTCAGGGAATCCACGGAAACGTTGATGCGTTTGATGCCGGCGTCCACCAGTTCGTCGGCGAACCGGCTGAGCTGGCTGCCATTGGTGGTCAGGGTCAATTCCTCAAGCTCCCCCGTCGCCACCTGGGCGCCCAGACGCTTGATCAGGGTCATGATGTCCCGGCGCACCAGGGGCTCGCCCCCGGTCAGTCTGATTTTGCGCACCCCCTTGCGAACAAAGGCCGTGCACACCCGGTACAGTTCTTCCAGTGTCAGGACTTCGGATTTGGGCAGGAACGTCATGTCTTCCGACATGCAGTATTCGCAGCGGAAATCGCAGCGGTCCGTGACCGAAACCCGCAGGTACGAAACCGCCCGGCCAAAGGGGTCGATCATTGCTGGTTTTTTCACAGTTTTTTCGCTGCTGCCGTGCATCAACCTTCGCCCAATGCTTAATATCCCACCGCCTAAGGCGGCTTCCCACGATGCCCTTGGGCCCCGGCAGGGGTCCGGTCACTATTCTAGGCCCATTTTGGGCGGGTCCGCCATCCCGGATCGCAGCATTAATTGCCGGGAAAAGCGTGCAGATCGTGGCCGATCGGCGTCAGCGGCCACGTGAATCTGAACGCCAGAAAGGAAATATGGTAATTCCTGGGTCGTACAACGCAATAAAGTGAACGTACGTGTGGGGAAAAGTCCGTGGATGATGTGACGCTGGCGTCGTTGCTGGTTTCCCGCCTGTGCCATGATTTGGCGGCGCCAGCTGGGGCTGTGAACAACGGGTTAGAGCTTTTGCGCGATGAAATGGCCGAAGGCGCTGACTTTGCCTCCATGGATTTGCTCGAATTCAGTTCTGGCGAGACCTTGAGCAGGCTGTTGTTTTTTCGCCTGGCGTTCGGTGCCGCGGGCGGCATGGGGGTGAAAACGCCGGTTTCCGAGGCCCAGTCGGTTACCGAAAAATTCTTCGAAAGCCGCAAGGTTGGATTGAACTGGCCTGGGGATGCGCCCGCGGACCTGCCCCAGCCAGTGCTCAAGCTCCTGCTGAATCTGATTTTGTTGGTGGCAGAGGCGTTGCCAAAAGGTGGCGAATTGACGATCGAGATTGCCCCAGAGGCGCAAAAAGTGACCGGAACAGGCGTGGGCGCGCTCTTTGCCCCCGAGCGCCGGCAGGCGCTGGCCGGCACGATCGCCAAGTCGACGCCCGGGTCATCCAGGCCTTCTATGCGGGTGAATTGGCCCGCGGCGCCGGGGTTTCGGTGGATATCCAGGGCGATGGCGCCGGAGTTGGCGATGTCCGAAATCACGCTTCCGGCGTAATCAAACAAGGTCGAGCTGCCGGCGCTCGGGGGCAAAGAGCGCGC
>JAKZSO010000076.1:0-4383 GCA_047517625.1 Alphaproteobacteria bacterium | reverse complement strand
GCTCAAGCTCGTCAGGCGTGGCACACCGCGATGTCACTCAGGCCCGCCGCATGAGACAAACTTGTGTCCAAGGAAACGGGTGCGATACAGTCGTTGACGAATGGAAACGTGCTGACCACCGAATAGGCGGCGAACTGGCCCGAGCGTCTGAATCCAGTTTCGCTCATCATCATGCCGCCGCGCATGGCTTCGAAGGGCTGGAAGGCGTAAGTCCTAAGACCCGCAACCAATTGGTTGGTTATCAAGATGTCGGAAGGTAACTCGGCATACCCAAGGTATTCCCACATGGCGATTTGATGAAGGCTTGTTGAGTCGATCACTCGTTGCCCGTCACGAGCGCGCAGGTCATGCCATCGGCGCACTCCCCGAAACCAAAATTCGGCCAAAGCGGACGCAAGTTCCGCAATTTCCATTTCGGTGGCTCCGGGGATCACCGCCTCGGAAGCTTTCGCAATCACAGTGATAGGGACCAGGCCGCCTCTTAAAACGTTGGCAATCCAGTCTACAAAATCCTTGGGTGGGCGAAAGGAATCTGGCAATGGGTAAAACCAAGATTTAGCGACTTTCAGTACTGAGGGTGGCATTATTTCAAAAAGCTCGGCTGTCGTGTAATCCTTTCCACGCTCAAACCGCACATCCAAAGCGAAATGGTCGCGGACCAATGAAGCGGCGCGCTCCAGGACCTCCGAAAATTCGTCTTCGGACAACGACGGAAATCTTGGGTTCAGAGCACGGGCAACCGCGCAGGGTTATGGGGCCCTCGCCCAATTTCGGAGGCGGCACCGTCGGGCCTAAGTACTGGTCAGCCCATGGGGTGAAGCTCATGAAAAAATCAACAAAGTCCGCAATCGAGTACTTCATTCCCACCTCTGGTTGCCGAGCCGCATTCTAGCGATTCCGCCCCGTAACGGGCAACGCGCTAGGGAGCCGGGCTTTTTGGGTGGGTGATGTTGGCCTCGTCTAGAATGTGGCGGGCGGTGGCTGCATCATCATCGTGCACCACCAACCGCCTGGGCAGCGCGCCGACGCTGCCCTCCAAAATCGACATGTGGGTGTCCAGAACCTGAGCGTGGATTCCAGCATCGGTCAACAGCGCCTCGAGCCAAGACAGCAGCACGACATCGTTGGTTCGCAGCAATTCTTCCATGCGGTCCTCCTGCGGCAAAAAGCAGCCACCTTGACCCTTCGCCCAGGCCGATCTTATTCTCAGGCCCAATCAAGGACAACGTCTGGGAGGACGCACGTGCCGGTAGTTCCACTGGAAGCGCGCCAGAAAAGGGGTGCGCGCGCCAGCCTGCAGCCGCTAATGGATTTGGTGGCCGACGATATGCTGCGCGTCAACGCCACGATTGTGGAGCGCATGGCCAGCAGGGTCTCGCTAATCCCGCAGCTGGCGGGGCATATCGTGGCATCGGGGGGAAAACGCCTGCGGCCAATGCTAACCTTGGCCGCCGCCCGTTTGTGCGGGTATCAAGGCGATCAACACATCAAGCTGGCGGCTGTTGTGGAGTTTATTCACACGGCGACTTTGCTCCATGACGATGTGGTGGATCAGAGCGACTTGCGCCGCGGTACCTCCACCGCAAACGCGCTTTGGGGCAATGAAGCCAGTGTGCTGGTGGGCGATTTTTTGTTCAGCCGGGCGTTCCAGATGATGGTGGAAACTGGTTCATCAAAGGTGCTGGGAATCCTTGCAAACGCTTCCGCCATGATCGCCGAAGGCGAGGTCCTGCAGCTGCTAACGACGAACGACACCAGCACAACCGAAGACGCTTACTTGGACGTTGTGGCGGCGAAGACCGCCGCCTTGTTCGCCGCCACTTGCCGGGTCAGCGCGGTGATCGCTAACCGAGGGACGGACGAAGAGGAAGCGCTGGCGAGCTATGGCCGCAATTTGGGCATCGCCTTTCAGTTCGTCGACGACGTCCTGGATTTCGCAGCCAGCGAATCAGATATGGGGAAATCGGTGGGGGACGATTTCCGGGAAGGGAAGATCACTTTGCCGGTTGTTTTGGCATTTCGGCGAGGAACAGAGGAGGAGCAAACGTTTTGGCGCCGGACTCTGGGAGCTGGCGACCAGGAAAGCGGAGATCTGGAACGGGCGACTCAATTGCTCCATCACCATGGCGCCCTGACCGATACCCTGGACCGCGCCCGCCATTATGGTGCGATCGCCCGGGACGCGCTGGCCATCTTCCCCGGCGGTCCGGAAAAGGACGCCATGCTCCAGGCCGTCGATTTCTGCATCAACCGGGCGCACTAATTCTTTGGTCAGCGGCGGCACCTTGCGGCTAGGGGCCTGGGCGCGGTACATACGCTCCGTCGGGGAGTAGCTCAGCCAGGTAGAGCACTACGTTCGGGACGTAGGGGCCGGAGGTTCAAATCCTCTCTCCCCGACCAATAAATTCAGTGACTTAGAATTTTTTCGGAGTTCCGGTGGAATTCCGGGCCTGGGGTAGAATTTCGCCACAGAATCAGTTTTCATTCGCAACTACATTCGTATCTACAGAAAGTCACACAATTGGCCGTTAAAAATGGGCACGCCGAGAACCGCTGATTTAGCCAACAGCGGACTTTAGCCTTCCGGCAGACCGGCCTTGCGAACGCCGTCGAGAAGGGCCTCGAAATGGTTTGGATTGGCTAGGGGCCAGGCGCCCTTGATAAGCGCTTCCGAAAGATCCGACTGCAACTGGCTGCGAGCAGCCAACGCCTCTCGCGCTTGGTCTAACCGGCCTAGCTGGCCGCAGGCCGCGGCCAAGTGAAGATGTGGAACAAGGAAGTCCGGCTTTTTCCGTATCGATTGGCGCGCTAAAATTACCGCCTTTTCGTAGTCGCCCAGCAGGTAGTTCGCTAGATTTTGAAATGAATCTACAACAAATGTCAGGGGATCGCGGGGACTGAGGTTGCGCATAATTTCCTGTTCCTCAATAGCGGCCTTGGGTTCGCCGAGATAGAGATACAGGTTGCCCAGATATAGATGGCCTTCGGCATAACTCGGATTAAGCCTGATCGCGGTCTCGCCCTCCTCGCGCGCCTCGGCATGGTGTCCCGTGTAAAATTTTAACCAAGCCATGCAGGCGTGTGCGTGCGCGTTTCCCGCATCCAACGTCAGAGCCCGGGTAACGTGCTTTTGGGCCTCTTCGGAGGTGGCCGACGGATCAGCGGCCCAATTCATGCTCAGCGACCAAAGGCCGATGTCGGCGATCAGGGCGTGCGCCATGGACATTTCGGGGTCCAATCGCACTGCATCCAAAAGTAATAGCCGGGCCTCGGTGAAATCTTCCCGCGTAAACCGGGAACGCCACCATTGTCCGTGCAGAAAAATTTCCCAGGCTTCCAAATTTTCGGGCGGTTTGCGCAACGCCAATTTCTGCTGAGCGGCGCTCAGTTCGGGCATTATAGTTCCGGCTAATTGCATCGTGATTTCGTCTTGTACCGCGAAAACGTCCTCAAGTTCGCGGTCGTATCGCTCCGCCCATATGTGGTGACCCGTGGCCGCGTCGATAAGTTGGGCGGCAATGCGTATACGGCTGCCAGCCTTGCGCCCACTTCCCTCCACCACATAGCGAGCGCCCAACTTTTCACCGACTTCCTTGATGTCGATGGACTTGCCCCTGAAGACGAAGGTGGAGTTGTGGGCGATGACCGGAAACCAGCCATACTTCGAAAGTTCGGTGATAATGTCCTCAGTTAAGCCATCGGCAAAATAGTCCTGGTCAGCATCGCCGCTCATGTTGTCGAACGGCAGTACCGCGACCGCTGGCCGTTCGAGAACCGAGGTCATGGACTCTGCCAAGGGCGAGACTTTTTCTTCCACGCCATCACCAACTCCAATCCTGTAAACCCGGACCGGTGCTGAAACGTGCTTGACGGCCTTCTCGCCCAGATCCTCGAAGCTGGCTTCGATGCGGTTGCGAATGGATTCGTAGACGAGGCCGGAAACGCAGATTCCGCCTTCGTCGGCGAGCGCTTCCAGGCGGGCCGCGATATTGACGCCTTCGCCGTGGATGTCGCGCCCGTCGTCGATGATATCGCCGAGATTGACGCCCATGCGGAATTTCAGCGGGCTGTCGGCCATTTTTTCCTGCATGTCGATGGCGCAGGCGACGGCTTGCTGGACGGTGGGAAACTCGACCAGGAACCCGTCGCCGGTCAGCTTGACGATGCGGCCGGAATGGGCGCTCACGGTGGGATCGATGACACCTTCCCGGGCCGCCGTCCAAGCGGCGACGGTGCCGTCCGTGTCTTCTTCCATAAGCCGCGTGTATCCAGCCACGTCAGCGGCAAGGATGGCGGCCAGCCGTCGTTGAATTCCATGATCGCCCATGCCTCACCGCTCACAAGCTCTTGGCGGCCATCCTAAAGGAAGTTGGGATGATGGCA
>JAKZSO010000075.1:0-2947 GCA_047517625.1 Alphaproteobacteria bacterium | reverse complement strand
GGGCGGGGTACGCCTTTGTCGTGATTGATCAGAGCGAGGCTTATGTAGACGCCCAGGCGGCAGCCGAAGCGGACGGCGCCGGCGCCTGGCAGGGAATTTTTATTGCCCCCTGGGAGTACCGCGACCGCTTGCGTGGGTTGTAAAGTTGGCCTTTGCCCGCACACACTCGGATCGTTGAACATTAGAGCCGCAGAGAAACCTTGATTTATTCAAGGTTTCCCTACTATCGTGCTTTCAGCCGAACAGACGGAACTGGGCACTCCGGTCCTCTTAATTGTGAGGTAAAGAACGAAATGAGCACATCCGATCTCGCGTCAGCGCGCGGGCGTGGCGACGCGCCGGGACCCATCGTTACACCGTTTGAGATTCGGGACTATGCGCTTCTTCTCAAATGGCTGATCCTGGCTGGGGTTGCCGTGGCAGCGTTTGTCGCCGTCTGGCAATTTGGGTTGCTGGCGGAAATGCTGCGCAGCGACAAAAGCTACATTTCCCTGGCGATTACGCTGCTGTTTGTTGGCACCTCGGTTCACTGCGCCACGGGGGTGGTGACTGTTTCGCGGGAATTGAATGCGGCCCGGAGGGTCCAGCGATTAATTCGGAAAAATCCCAGTAACTTTCAGGTGATGGACGACAAGGTCATGGTCGGCGGTGGAACCCCGCTTTTGCCGGGAGTCATGACGGATCACATCCGTAACTTGATTGTGAAATCCCGTGGACTGGAAACCCGGGTCGATCAGTCATTGCTGATGCGGACCTTTGCAGACTCTCTGCGCGGCCGGCTCCACGTTGGATGGTTCATTTCCGACGCCATGTTCAAACTTGGACTGTTGGGAACCTTGATCGGGTTCATTTTCATGCTGTCGCCGATCAACGCCATCAAGACGTTCGATCCGCTGACCATGAAGGCGGCGATGTCGACAATGTCGTCGGGCATGGCGGTGGCCTTGTACACCACCCTGGCTGGCTTGGTTGGCGGTCTGATTTTGAAGCTGGAATACTATTTCCTGGAAATTGGCACCACGGAGTTGCACACGATTACCGCCGAGACCACGGACGTTTATGTGATCCCGGCGCTGCGGGAGGCTCCTGATGCATCCTGACGGCTTCACCGCCGAGCGCGATCAGTTCGATGTTTTCACGGACTTGCTGTTCAATGCGCTGCTGGGCTTCGTGTTCATGTTTTTGATCGCGTTCATGCTGATCAATCCGATTTCTGACACCGGCAAGGTTGACCCAAAGGCCGAGGTTCTCATTACCGTGACTTGGCCCGACCGGCACCCGGACGACATTGACCTGTACGTGGAAGATCCGAACGGCGGTGTGGTTTGGTACCACGTCAAAGAAGCCGGACTGATGCACTTGGATCGGGACGATCGCGGCAATTACCGGGATACGATCACGGTGGACGGCAAGAAAATCAACAATCCGTTGAACCAGGAAACCGTGACCATTCGCGGCGTCATTCCGGGCGAATTCGTGATCAACATTCACCATTATTTGGCCAACGGGACCGATGATGTTCCGGTTGAAATCAAGGTCGAAAAACTGAACCCCGAGGTTACCTTGGTGTTTTACACCACCCTGCAATTGGATCACAAAGGCCAGGAACTGACGGCGGTGCGCTTCACGATGGACGAAGATGGGCAGATGTCCGATGTCAATCGGCGGCACAAAACGTTGGTTCGCTCCCGGAAAGGGGCGTAAGCGCCGCAATGACTCTCGGATTTATTGGCACACTGTCCGCGTACATCATTGTCGCGGTTCTTTTGCTCAGCCTGAACGTGGCGCCCAGGTGGTCGTGGTGGGTCAAAGCCACGTCGATTGTGGTGACCTCGGCCTTTTTCATTGTCACCTATTACTCGATCATCGACATCATGGGCTGGCCGGTCAAAGACAACATGCCGGCAAGATTCCAGCTCCATTGGGCCCGCATTGTGGAACCCGATAAACTGCTGAACACCCCAGGCGCGATCTTCCTGTGGGTCGAAGAACTGGACGATCAAAACATCCCCCTTGGCATCCCCCGGGCGTTCCGGCTGCCCTATACGGTGCCCTTGGACAATGGCGTCAACGACGCTTTGGACATGATCAGCAACGGTCAAGATGTGGGCGGCACCGCTCAAGAATATGACGAAGAAGAGCAGCAGCAAGACGGCGAAGAGGTAGATCCCTTCGCCGAGCTGCCGGAAGACGTCGAAGGCCAGGGCTATGCCGATGTCGATGAATTGAAGATCGAAGATATGGTGCTGCAGTTCCAGGAATTGGAACTGGTGGTGCTGCCGGCCAAGGGCGCTGGCGAATGAGAAAAGTACGGTAATCCGCGCCTCAAGCGCTGCCAGCGACCAAACCCCGTGCCTGTGCGCGGGGTTTTTTCCGGCCCGGCCTGGCCGGTGAAAGGGAAAACCAATGGCGGGCATAGGTTGGAATAATAATCCATCCTCCGTATGCAGGGATTGGCCTCGGCGGCTGTGTCGGGGCTTGGTATTTGCCCGTGCCCGGTGGCGGCAGGTTTGCGGGCGTTTTTTCGTCGCCGACCGGTGATCGCGTTTTCGGTCGCCGGTAATAAATAGAAAATGGCAAACCTTTTTCAGGAGGGGATTATGAATTCCGACAAACGCAAATTTCTGACAGGCACCATTGCGGCCGGCGCGGTCGCTTTGTCCGCGGCTTTGGCCATGGCAGCGACGTCGGCCCAGGCACAGACACCGGAAGTCCGGATCGGCCTGTTGAGTTTCGGCACCGTGAATTGGGCCGCGGACACCATCAAGAATCGCGCCTTTGACATTCGCAACGGCTTCGAATTGGTGGTTCAGGGGTATGGCGGTAACGACGCCACGGCCATCGCCCTTCAGGGCGGCGACGTCGATATCATCATCACGGACGCGTTTTGGGTTTCCAAGCAGCGCGCCGAAGGCAACGATTTCGTTTGGGTGCCTTACTCCAACAC
>JAKZSO010000074.1:0-34422 GCA_047517625.1 Alphaproteobacteria bacterium | reverse complement strand
GTCCAAGTCTGGCCTGTGACCGGCACCACATCCGTGTGGCCCGACAGCACGACACCGCCGCCGACGGTCCGATCCCCACCGAACGTGGCGACGAGATTGGCCTTGGTACCTGTGGGGTCGGGGATCGTTTCGCACGCGATGCCATGACCGTTCAAGTAGCCGGCGACAAAATCGATCAAAGACAGATTGCTATGGGCGCTGGTCGTATCAAACGCCACCAGCTTTCCGATCATTTCGATGGGGCCGATGGGATCAGGCACGCCAAAACGCCGGCCAAAAAAGCACTAAGACAGTGAACAGCTCCAGCCTTCCCAGCAACATCCCCAAGGACAGCAGCCACTTGGCCGCGTCGGGCAAAGGCATAAACGTGCCCGTCGGACCGATGATGTCGCCCAACGCCGGACCGACGTTCGAGAGCGCCGTGGCCGCACCGGAAACACTGGTGACGAAATCCAGGCCCAACGCTGACAGGCTCAATGCCAACAGGACGAATACCAGGACAAAAACGAAGACGAAATTCATGACGGCATCGACGACGGAGTCCGGCAGCGGCCGACGATTGTAATAGGGGACGAAAACGCCGTGGGGTTGCCAAATTTTTTTCATCTGGCCCCGCACGGCGGTCACTAAAATCTGAAATCTGAAAATCTTGATCCCGCACGAAGTGGATCCGGCGCAGCCGCCGATAAACATAAACAAGAAAAAACAGGTGACCGCGAAGCTGCCCCATAGGTAATAGTCGGCGGTGGAATATCCGGTGCCGGTGATGATGGAAATCACGTTGAACGTGGAGTCACGCACCGAATCGTATGGCGCGACATCGTTGGCCAGAAATTGCCAGGCAGCGATGGCGATGGCGCAAAAGGCGACGATTGCCAGAAACCATCGGACCTGGGAATCTTGCCACAGAGCGGTGGCCCGTCCGCGCACCGCCTCTAGGTACAAGACAAATGGCAGACTGCCCAAAATCATGAAAACCACAATGATCCATTCGACCGAGCTGGAATCGAAATGACCGATGGATTGGTCAGATGTGGAAAATCCGCCGGTGGCAATGGTGGTCATGGCGTGAGCAACGGATTCGAACCCGGTCATTCCAGCGAACCACAGTGCGGTGGCGCACACCGCGGTCAACCCCACATAAATCGACGCGATTCCAACGGCCACTTGGGCGACCCGGGGAAAGGCTTTTTCCGACGAGTCCGATGACTCCATGCGAAACAGCTGCATCCCGCCAACTTGCAAAGCTGGTAGGACCGCAACTGCCATGACAATGATGCCGATGCCACCCAGCCACTGCAGCAATGCCCGCCACAGCAAAACCCCAACTGGTGCGGAATCCAATCCGCTGATGACTGTGGATCCGGTGGTGGTGATGCCCGACATGGCTTCGAAAAAGGCGTCGGTATAGGAAAGCCCGAGGTCCGAGAAATATAACGGCAGCGCCCCGAATGTCGCGATGACCACCCAGATCATGGCGGTCAGCACAAACATCTGGCGGACTCCGATCTGCACGTGGCCGCCGCGATTGGCCAGCGACAGCCCGACGCCGACAAACCCGGTCAGGAAAGCCGCCGCCAAGAATTCCTGCCAATTGGTGTCGCCGGTCGTCCAATCCACAGCGGCGGGCAGCAGCATCATCGCCGCAAGCGCCGCCATAAGCAGACCGGTTACGAACAGCAGCGGCCGGAAATCAATCATTGCTTGGGTTCAAGCGAAAAGGCTGGCCTGCCCGAATTTCCGGCTCACGCGTTGGTGGGTCACGATTCCAGGGGCGACTGGGGCGCGTGAATAATCGCCAAAAATTCGCGCCGGGTCTTGGCGTCGTCCCGGAACGCCCCCAACATCTGGCTTGTAACCATGCTGACTCCCGGCTTGTGGACACCGCGGGTGGTCATGCATTGGTGGGCGGCTTCGATGACCACGGCGACACCCCGGGGTTTCAGAACTTCTTGCAAGGCATTTGCAATTTGCGCAGTCATTTTTTCCTGGATCTGCATGCGCTTTGCGTAGACCTCTACTAATCTTGCAAGCTTGCTGATTCCCACCAGCCGTTTGTCGGGTAAATACGCCATATGGGCGTGTCCGATAATCGGCATCATGTGGTGTTCGCAATGGGATTCGAAGCGGATGTCCCGCAGCACCACCATTTCGTCGTAACCTTCGATTTCTTCAAAAGTGCCGCGCAGGTATTCGACCGGATCTTCTGAATACCCGGCAAACATTTCCTCGTAGGACCGGGCGACCCGCGCTGGAGTATCCAGCAATCCCTCCCGGCTCGGGTCGTCGCCGATCCAGCGGATCAAGGTGCGGATGGCTTCTTCGGCGTCTGCGCGGCTGGGCGCGTCTTCGCCAGCTTCACCAACAACAAAGGACGCGGCCGGAGCATTGGCTTTCATCGGCGTATCTCCAAAACAGTGTGGGCGTCTGCCCCGGAAAGTTAGTGAATAAGACGTTTCTGGTATGGGCTATCGAGTGAAAATGCGGGAATTTCCACGTCGAACCGCACCCCTTCCTCGGTTTCCATCTCATAGGATCCGTTCATGATCCCCGACGGTGTCGAAAGCGGCGAGCCGCTGGTGTACTCGAATGATTCGCCCGGGTGCAAAATCGGTTGCTCGCCGACAACGCCGTCCCCGTGCACTTCATGCAGCCGACCCGAAGCATCGGTGATCCGCCAGTGGCGCGTACACAGCTGAACCGTTTCGCCGCCGTGGTTTTCGATCTTCACCCAATACGCCCACACATAGTGGTCATTAGAAGGCTCGGATTGATCCTCCAAATACATCGGCTTTACGGTGATTTCGATCGATCGTGTCGTCGCGTTGTACATAAATTTCCGCCCATGGTTCTGGGTGTACTATCGCCCCGGCGCGGCGCAATGTCTAGCAAACCGGGACATACTAGGTGTCAAACCTGCGTCATGACGGGGTCAACGCCGCAGCCAAATCCTCCGTCAGGTCGTCCACATCCTCCAACCCCACCGACAGCCGCACCAGACCGCTGCCGATCCCCAGGGCTGCCCGCTCGGCCGGGGTTAACCTGGAATGGGTCGTGGTCTCCGGGTGGGTGATCAGACTCTTGGTGTCACCCAAGTTATTTGACACCGAAATTAGCCGCAGCCGGTTTAGGGCCTCAAAGGCCGCCCGCTTGCCGCCAATAACGTCAAAACTCACCACGGCGCCGAACCCGGTCATTTGGCTGGCGGCCAAGGCATGCTGGGGATGGTCCGACCGGCCCGGGTAAATCACCCGCTCGACCCCTGGCGCGGTGGCCAGAAACTCGGCAACTTTCGCCGCCGCCTGGGCCTGGGCCCGGACCCGAATTTCCATAGTCTCGAGGCCTTTCAACAACACCCAGGCGTTGAAGGGGCTTAAACTGGGTCCGGTGTTGCGAATGTATGGCTGCACAACGTCGTCGCAGAACTCCTGGGTCCCCAAGATGGCGCCACCCAGCACCCGGCCTTGGCCGTCGATGTACTTGGTGGCCGAATACACGACAATATCGGCGCCGAATTCGATGGGCCGCTGGAACACGGGCGTGGCGAAGACATTGTCGATGATCAGCTTGGCCCCGGCGTCGTGGGCAAGGTTACCGATCGCGGCAATGTCCAGAACCTCAAGCATCGGGTTGGACGGAGACTCCATCAAGACACAGGTCGCGCCGGGGGCCAAGGCATCGCGCCATTGGTCCAGATCGGTTCCATCCACCAGCGTCACGACGATGCCGAATCTCGGCAAAATTTCGTTCAGAATGTGAAGGCTGGACCCGAACAGCGCCCGTGCCGCCACCACCCGATCGCCGCTTTTTAGCTGACACAGCAGCGAAGCGGTGACCGCCGCCATTCCCGACGCTGTGGCCCAGGCCGCTTCGGCGCCCTCCAGGGCCGCCATGCGATCTTCGTACATAGCGACCGTGGGATTACCGTACCGGGAATAGATGTAGCCCGGCTCAGTGCCCTTGAAGCGGGCCTCGGCCTGTTCCGGGCCGGTGTACGCGTAACCGGAGGTCAGGAACATTGCTTCGGAGATTTCGCCAAACTCAGACCGGCGCGTGCCGCCGTGGATGGCCTTAGTTTGCGGCCGCCAATCGGCTGCGCCTGTTGTCGATTTTGAATCCTTTGTCATGGTGCACCCATAAAAAAACCCCGACCGAATGCCGGGGGCTTTTAAGAACTGCCCGACCCCTTAGCAATTTATTTTACGTGGCTGCAAGCCGGCCGGCCAAAATTACCACGTTGTTTGTGTGATAGACCCTGGATCGGGGTGGGTCAAGCGGGCGGTTTTCGCGCGCCCATGAAAGAGGGTAGGATCAAGTGTCGGGGCGGGCGTAGCTCAATGGCAGAGCAGAAGCTTCCCAAGCTTACTACGAGGGTTCGATTCCCTTCGCCCGCTCCAATTGAAAGGCTCTAAAATCCCTTCAGTTCAGGGCGCTATCCAGTTCATTAGTGATTGGTCGGTACGTGTCGCCAGGAGGCGTGGTGAAGCAATCCACTTGAGCGCTAAATCATCCCACAACCTAGCATCGTAGAATGTGTTCCACTTTCGCGAGGGCCATATGGATTTCGTTAGTTTTCGTATTCGAAATTTTAAGGGAATTGAGGACGTCCGTTGAGCCGCACGGCACCGTCACTTGCGGACAAAAGGTGCGACAGTTAGGGTGCGCGCGGGTTTGACCCCCGATCTGGAAACTCAGGGACTTCGTTATGCTTCGTACCACGCTCTTGGCCACGGCTTTTGTCATGGGTGGCGCCACTGGCGCTTTGGCCCAGGCTGCGGCGCCCGCGGTTCCTGCTGAACCCGCCCCGGCGGAGGCCCCTGATCCTGCTGCTGAGGCTGCCGAGGCTTTGGACCCCGCCGCGGATCCGATTGTCGCGCTGGTCGATGGCGAGGAAATTCGGGCGTCGGAAATCGTGCTGTTTTTCCAGACCCTCAATCCTGAACTGCGGCAAATCCCGATCGCTGCCTTGTACGATCAACTGCTTACAGGGGCGATCGATCGTTTTCTGGCCGCCAGAAGGGGCCGGGCTGAGGGCATGTTCGAGAATCCTGATATAATGGAAAAGACCCGGATTTTTGTGGACCAGCTGGTCGAAGACGCCTTGCTGCGCGAAGCAGTGGATGCCGCAATTACCGAAGACGGGTTGGCGGTGGAGTACGCCAAAATTGTCGAAGAGGCTGCGGCGATCGAAGAGGTTCGCATCAGCCACATCTTGGTGGAAACCCAGGAAGAAGGCTTCGACATTATCGGCCTGATCCAAGAAGGCGCGGATTTTGCTCAGATGGCGCGGGAGCGCTCCCTGGGGCCGTCCAACGTCGACGGTGGCGATCTTGATTACCGCCAGTCCGGCGAGCTGATACCGGATTTCGAAGTGGCTGCTTTCGCCCTTGGCATCGGGCAAATGACACCGGAGCCAGTTCAGACGGAATTCGGCTGGCATGTCATTTTGGTAACGGATCGCCGCCCCGGCGCGGCGCCGCTGTTCCAAGAAGTCCTGGGGTACATGGAGGATCAGCTTTCGCGCCAGGCGATCGATAATTTCTACGAGGGCCTTTCCGAAGGGGTCGACATTGTGCGCTTCAATTTCGATGGCACTCCAGTGGTGGCGCTGGAAGAGATTCCGGCTGAACCAGCCCCAGCAGGGGAACCGCCCCCGGCAGAGGAACCGCCCCCGGCGGGGGAACCAGCCCCGGCGCCAGGAGCGGGTCCATAAATGGACGCCGAATCAATCTAGACCTGCGTTTGCGCTGGCGGCGGAGGGTCGGTGACAGAAAAAATCTTGTGGGCAGGAAAGCCGGGTGCGGGTCCGGTGGTGGTGCTTGCCCACGGCGCCGGGGCGGCGATGGACAGCCCATTCATGGAATTTTTCGCTAACGAATTGGCCGCATCCGGTGTGCCAACCGCCAGCTTCGAATTTCCCTACATGCGCCGCCGCCGAGCCGAGGGCACGAAGCGGCCACCGGACCGCGCTGCCGTTTTGATGGAGTCATGGCGGGCGGTGATTGCAAAGCTTGAAGCCGACGGGATCCGGCGCGAATCCATCTTCATTGGCGGCAAATCCATGGGCGGGCGCATTGCCACGATGGTTGGCTCGGATGAGAACGTGGCGGGGCTGGTTTGTTTGGGCTATCCGTTTCATCCACCCGGGCGTCCAGAAAAAACCCGGGTCAATCATTTGACCGACATGGCGACGCCGATGTTGGTGGTTCAGGGGACCCGGGATTCTTTGGGGTCAAAGGATGATGTGAAGGGCTATGCCCTGTCGAACACCATTGAAATGCGGTGGATGGAGGACGGGGATCACAGCTTCAAACCGCGCAAAGCGTCGGGCCGCACCGAGGAGCAGAACTGGCGCGAAGGGGTTGGCTTGGTTTCACATTGGGTGAAAAAATTGGCCCAATAGCTGGCGCTATTCGATCGTCTGGTATCGCGCCTTTGCTCCCCGTTCGATCGACGCAGCGATTAAGCGTTCAATGTCCAACCCATGGCGCAACATTTCCAGCAGCCGGGCCTCTTCTTGGCCCACCGACCCGTCCGCCGCGGCGATGTCACAGGCCAGGGCGTAGGCGGTTTCGCGCAGGCGCTCCGGCAGGGAATCCTTGACCAAGCTTATGACCGTGTCCAGACCGCCCTCTTGGCCGAGAATGTCGGCGCAATCCTCGGCCGATTTGGGCAGCTGATCGGGATCGAAGCCCTCGAATGCGGGCAAGGTTCGGACGATCTCGCCGATGGTGAAGAGTTCCGAATCCGTCATGTCGTTGTCCGCGGCGGACATCAAGACCATCGTATAAATCAGCGCCGTATGTTCCATTCAACTCGCCCGATCGTCGTGTTCAAAGAGTGCCGCACCATAAGAGCGGCAGCCGGAGAACGGCAAGCCCCATCATTGCCAGATAACCTCATGGTTGGCCAATGCTCAGGAAATCGGCGGTTTGTGCAATCGCGTCTTTGATCCCGATGCGTTGAATTTCAACATCGTCCGGAAAGGCGGTCGTCAGCCGGGTGGGGGTGCGGGAATCCAGCATGACAAAAACGCCGCGGTCACCTGCTTGGCGCACCAATCGGCCAAAAGCCTGTTTCAAACGCAGCCGGGCGATGCGGTCGTCATAGGCGTTGCCGCCAAACGCAGCTTTGCGCGCCCGGTGCAAAATGTCCGGCCGGGGCCACGGCACCCGGTCGAAAATGATGAGCCGCAGGCTGCGGCCGGGGACATCGACTCCGTCGCGCACGGCGTCGGTGCCCAGCAGGCAGGCGTTGGTCTCCACCCTGAAAATATCCACCAACGTGCCAGTGTCCATGGCGTCCACATGCTGGGCCAGCAAGCTTATCCCGGCCTTGGCCATTGCCGGGGCGATGTGTTCGTGGACGCCGCGCAAACGGCCGATGGCGGTGAACAGCCCCAGTCCGCCACCACCGGCGGCGACGAATAAATCCCGATACGCCGCGGCGACCTGGGCCGGATTGTCCCGGCGCACATCGCGAACGATAAGAATCCTGGTTAGGGCGGCATAATCGAACGGCGATTCCAGGCCCACCCGGCGTGGCGGCAAGGCCAAATGGTGCGCCCCGGTGCGGACTTCGGCCGCCAGCCAATTCGTTTCCTCCGCCCCCGCAACTTCCGCCGAAATATCGTCGTCGTCCAAACCCACCGGGCTTGGCGTTTGGCTGTCGCGCAGGCTGGCGGAGGTGATCAGAACGCCGTGGGCCTGCTTCAGAACAGCGCCGGCGAACGGTTGGGTGGGATCGATCCAATGGCGGCACATACCCACGTCCACATCCTGGCCGTCATATCGTTCGATGGAAAACCAGTCGACAAAGCCCTCCGGGGCCCCACCTTCCAGGTCGGTCAGCATGGACGCCCAAGCGGTGACCATATCCCGGCGCCATTCCAAACCCCTGCACGCCGCCTCGATCCGCTGTCGGGTGGCGGTTTCCAGCGTTGCCGCATCGTCATCTAGCCGTGCCGCCAGGGCTTGATTAAGGGCCTCCATGGGCTTCGCCAACGCCTTCAACGAGGCCGACAGCTGGTTCGCGGATTCGACCAATTGAAGGTCGGGGTTCGTGGTCGCGGCCTCCAGAGAATAGGCGCCGGGATAGCCATTTTGGCGGCCATGGACCTGGTGATGGACCCCGGCCAGAAATGCCTCGGCCGGGCCTTTGGCGTCGGCCAAGGATCGCACCCGGGTCATCCAGCCTTGGGACGGCAATCGCCCCGCGGAGCGCACGGCAAGGCGCAAGGCGTCGGCTGCGACGGTGCCATCGCCGGCTAAATCGCTGATTCGGTTCTCAAGGCCCCGGGCGCGGCGTCCACGTCCGCCCTCGGCGCCCCGAATCCAGCGCCGCAGCTCGGCGGTTTCAACCCCGGAAAGGTGGGCGGAAAACGCCGAGTCGGCGGCATCAAACAGGTGGTGGCCTTCGTCAAAAACGATGCGGCTTGGCCGGTCGAGGGCGGCGGATGTCCGCACCGCGTTGGCCATGACCAGGGCGTGATTTGCGATCACCAACTGGGCCTTGCGCGCCCGGCGCTGGGTGCGTTCGATAAAGCATCGTTGGTAATGATCGCAGGCCGAATAGATACATTCGCCGCGGCGGTCGGTCAGGCCAAGGGTGGGCTCGTATCCCACCAAGCTCGGCAGCCACGCCGGAAAATCGCCGCCGGTGTCGCCATCCCTGGTCGCCAATACCCACCGCATCATCAGGCCCAAGGCGATGCCGCCACCGCCCAGGTGGGCGCGGTTGGCGCTTTCCGCCAGGTTCAACAGGCACAGGTAATTTTCGCGGCCCTTGCGCACCACCGAAAGGCGGCGTTTCTTGGCCGGGTCGGGATACAGCTTATCTAATTCCTGGTCGATCTGACGCTGCAGATTCCGAGTGTAGGTTGAAATCCAGACCGGCCCCCGATTGCGTTCCGCCCACAAGCTGGCGGCGGCCACATAACCCAGGGTTTTGCCAACGCCGGTGCCGGCTTCGGCCAGGACCACGTGGGGCTCGCCAGCCTCGTCCCGGGGTGCGAACGCCGCCGTTGAGGCAGCCGTGAACTCGCGCTGCTGTGGCCTGGTCTCGGCCCCGGCGCCAAGCAATTGGACCAGCCGCTGCAGCGCCTGGTCAGGCGGCACGGGGTCATCACCGGGCGGCGGCGGCGGTGCTTCTTCGCGCCATTCCGGCAACGCCTGCCAAATCCTTGGCGGCAGTGCCGCGGTCTTTGGCGCGGTGCGCAGGGCCCCGAGAACCTGCGGGCCCCAGATCCAACCCGCTGCCGTCATCATTTGGGCGATCGCCGGGGCCTGGCCGGGGTCGGGATCGACACGCAGCTGGGTCAAGAGCGTTTCCGCGGCCAAGAGCAACGTTGCCGCCGCCGACGCCGGGTCATGGGGTGCGGGAAGCATTAGGGCCGCCGCTAACCCCGCGGGTGTTGGTAAGCAGAAATCAGCGGGCCGAACGAACGCGAAAAGTTCCAGCAAATCCATTGCCGGAAATTTTCCCGTGCCAAGCTGGGCAGCGACCGCTGGGGCATGGCAAATCAGGGGCGGGGTTTTTTGTGCCCGCCGTGCGGCCTGGGCTTTGACAAGTTCTTCGATCTCCCCGTCGGGCGACAGAAAGACCGCGCCGGTGGCCCCGACGACCAGCGCGTTGGCTTGTGGCATTGGGGTTTCGGCTGTGTAAATGGGGGACCGGGCTGGATCGGAATCGGGGGTCATCCCCCATTATAGAGTTTGCGGTTGGCGCCGGCCGAATTTCCCCGGTCTTGGATCAAAGTGATTCCCTAGGGCGGGATAGTGCTCTAATTTCGTACTGCCGCTGCCGCCGAGCCAAAAACCCGCATGCCCAGCATTTCCGAAATTGCCATGTCCAGCAGCGCCTGGCCGTTCCGCGAAGCGGTTAAACTCGCCAAGCGCTTGGAAAATTCACCGTCAGCGGCTCCGGAGGTCTTGTTCCAGACAGGATATGGGCCGTCTGGCTTACCCCACATCGGGACCTTCGGCGAGGTCGCGCGCACGGCCATGGTCCGCCAGGCGTTCTCCGTCATTTCCGAGATGCCCAGCCGACTAATCGCGTTTTCCGATGACATGGATGGGTTGCGCGGGATCCCGGTGAATATCCCCAACGGGGAAACGCTCCGGCCCCACATCGGCAAACCCCTGAGTCAGGTTCCGGACCCGTTTGGTACCCATGAAAGTTTTGCCCACCACAACAATGCGCGGTTGCGCGCGTTCCTTGACCGGTTCGGCTTCGAGTACGAATTCGTTTCGGCCACCGAGTGCTACCAGTCCGGGCGGTTCGACAACACAATGCGGCGGGTGTTGGAACACCACCAGGAGATCGTGGATATCGTTGCCCCGACCCTGGGAGAAAAGCGCCGCGCCACGTACAGCCCCTTCCTGCCAGTCAGCCAGGTGTCGGGAAAAGTGCTGCAGGCCGCAGTGACGAACCTTCATCCGGACGCCGGCACGTTGGAATACGTCGAAGAAGACGGCACGGTGACCGAGACCCCGGTGACCGGCGGCCGCTGCAAGCTCCAATGGAAAGCCGATTGGGCGATGCGCTGGGTGGCTCTGGGCATTGATTACGAAATGTCGGGAAAGGATTTGATCGATTCGGTGCGCTTATCCAGCCGCATTTGTGGGGTTTTGGGCGGCCAGCCGCCGGAGTCGTTCACCTTCGAGCTATTTCTGGACGAGAATGGCGAGAAGATTTCCAAGACCAAAGGCAACGGCCTAACCATCGATGAGTGGTTGTCATACGCTTCGCCGGAGAGTTTGCAGCTCTACATGTTCCAATCGCCGCGCCGGGCCAAGCGCTTGTTTTTCGATATCATCCCGAAAACGTTGGACGAGTATCTGAGCCACCTGTCGAAATTTCGGGAACAGGCACCAAAGGAGCAACTTGCCAACCCGGCGTGGTTTATTCACCGGGGGTCGCCGCCAAACGAAAAGGTCCCGGTGACGTTCGCGATGCTGCTTAACTTGGTCAGTGCCTGCAATACCGATGACGAAGCAGTGCTTTGGGGATTTCTGGGTCGCTATGCGCCGGGGGCGTCGCCACAGTCTAATCCGATCTTGGACCAGATGGTGGCATATGCCATTCGCTACTACCGGGATTTCATTGTACCGACCAAGGCCCACCGGGCGCCCGACGCCCAGGAACAAAAGGCGATGGATGATCTGGTAACGGCCCTGCGGGCAATTCCAAAAGACGCGGCGCCAGAGGACATTCAAAGCGAGGTCTATTCGGTTGGCCGGGAAAACGGATACGACAATCTGCGGGATTGGTTCAAGGCCTTGTACGAGGTGTTGTTTGGCCAGACCCAGGGGCCGCGGATGGGTTCGGTGATCGCCCTATACGGTATCGCCGAATCGATCGAGCTGATTGAACGTGGCCGCGATGGGCAGCTCGTTGGATAAGCCGCTACGCATGGTGCGGCGCGTTTACTGGTCTGGCCAAATGTAGTCCGATGTGCGGTCGATACAAGCTAACCTCACCACCAGAGGCATTGCGCCAAATTTTCGGCGCGATGGGGTCTCCGAATTTCCCGGCGCGGTACAATATTTGCCCCACCGACCAAGCGCCAGTCGTGTACCGATCGGATGCAGGTTCCAGAAAATTAGAACTCATGCGATGGGGCTTTGTACCCGGCGATTCGCGCCACGGCCCCACCGGAAAACCTCTCATAAACGCTAGGGCGGAAACCATCACGAAGGTTGCTTCGTTTCGGTCGGCGTACCGCCGCCGGTGCCTTGTGCTTGCTGACGGTTTTTATGAATGGACCGTCACAAGCGATGGACGGCAGCCGCATTTATTCCGCAAACAAGACCAAAGCGCATTTTGTTTCGCCGGGTTATGGGAATCTTGGCAGGAGCCCCAAGGTGGGCCTCCTCTTCTGTCATTCACAATTTTGACAACCGCGGCCAGTGATTTGGTCCTACCCATTCATCACCGAATGCCGGTCATCCTGGCCCCGGACGAAATTGCTCGGTGGCTTGGCAAAGCAGAACCGAGCGATCAGGAACTGTCCGACATGACTATGCCCGGAAAAGATAAAGACTTTGTCGTCTATCCGATTTCCAAGCGCGTTAATTCTTCGGCCAACGACGACCCAGGGTGTGTCGGACCCGTAGAAATCCCGGACCAGGAAAAAGAAATTGGCAAGCTTCTTTGACCTGGGCGCCCGGGCCTTGCGCATCCTGGGCCCCGAGGCCGCCCACGCGATCACAATCAACGCTCTAAAAACCGGGTTGGCACCGCCCGGTGGCCTTAGAACGCCGGCCAACCTGGCAACGCTGGCCATGGGGTTGAAATTCTCCAGCCCGTTGGGGCTTGCCGCCGGATACGACAAGAACGCCGAAGTCGCGGACGCATTTTTGCGTTTCGGTGTGGGATTTGTCGAAGTCGGGACGGTGACCATGCGGCCCCATGGGGGCAATCGGAAACCCCGCCTGTTTCGTCTGACGTCTGACCGGGCGGTCATCAACCGCATGGGGTTCAACAACAATGGCTTGGAGTTCGCCGCAACCCGGTTGGCCAGGCGGCAAAAAAATTCCGGCATCATCGGCGCCAACATTGGACCCAATCGGGACTCCGCTGATGCCCCGGCCGACTGCGCCCAATGTGCGCAAACCCTGGCACCGTTGGTGGATTTTCTTGTGGTCAATGTTTCGTCTCCGAACACACCCGGGCTTCGTGACATGCAAGAACCAGAACCTTTGGATGCCTTGGTTCAGGCGGTACTGGGGGCGCGAGACGCCGCCGGAACAAAAACACCGGTGTTGGTGAAAATCGCCCCGGACCTTGACCCGGCAGGGTGCGAAGGCATTGCCCGGGTGGCGTTGGATCGATCGATCGACGGGCTTGTGGTCGGCAACACCAGCGTTGGGCTTCGAGACAAATTGCGAAGCCGCCATGCGGGGCAAGCGGGTGGATTGAGCGGCGCGCCGCTGTTTTCACTGAGTACCCGGGTGTTGGCCGACATATACCGCCTGACCGAGGGCCGGGTGACATTGATCGGGGTTGGCGGGATTTCGTCCGGTGCAGACGTTTACGAAAAAATACGCGCGGGGGCATCGTTGACCGAACTTTACACCGCGCTTGTCTACAATGGCCCGGGATTGATCGGGCGCATCCACACGGAACTGGCGGCGCTCTTGGGTCGAGACGGGTGTTCTTCCGTTGAGGCCGCGGTGGGAACCGGGGTCGTGTCGCGATGAAAAACAATGGGTTTTTTCACTTCCTGGCGCTCGCCGCCTATCTTTTCGCCGCCGGCGCCTCGGCGGTCATGACCTTGCAATGGAATGAGGATGCGGGCTCCAGCGTGGGCTTGGCGGTGGGTGCGGGCGTTTTCTTCGGCCTGATTTGGGTTCACGAAACGGTCTCCGCCAGGGCCCAGAGACGCACCGCCGCGGCGGCTTTGGCTGACCTGGCCAAATCCCAAGCTGCCATGGAGAAAAAAATATCCCGCATCCAAACCAAAATTGACGACGTCCGGGCGACCGTGGGAATTGGCCAGGGATCTGGCGGCCAAACCGATGTCGTTGGCGAAATGCGGGTGATTAGAGGCCTGTTAAAAAAACTGACGGACAAACGTTCCCCCGGCCGCCCGGACGCAATGACCGAGGACGTCGCCCCACAAATTTCGGCGGAGGATTTCAGCCCAGCGGAAATTCTGGACATCATCCGGGTCGGATTGGAAAAAATAGGGTGGATTTGTATTTGCAGCGGGTGGTTAGTTTGCCCCAGCGCAAGGTTCGCTACTACGAAGTCTTCAGCCGCATCCGCCACGAAGATGGCACGGTCATTTTGCCTCAGCAGTACTTGGAGGTAGCCGCCGCCCAAGGCTTGATCGCGACCATCGACAATTTCCTGCTGTTCCGGTGCATCCAACTTGTGCGCCGGGTGCGCCGGGACAAGTTGGAGGTGGGGTTCTTCTGCAATCTTTCTCGCCACGCGCTGGCGGACCAAGAATTTTTCCCACAACTGACGGAGTTCTTGGGGCGCAATTCTGATTTGGCCGAAGCCTTGGTGTTTGAGTTGAGCCAACGGGATGCCGAAAACCCAGACATTGCGCCGAGGCTTGCAGAACTGCGCGCTCTGGGTTTCAGCTTTTCCATGGACAACGTCAACGCCCTTGAAATGGATTTTGATACGCTCACAGAACGTCGGTTCCGGTTGGTAAAAATCGAGGCCGGCAAGTTGCTGTCGGACAAGACCCAGTCAACAATGCCCATTCATATTGCTGATCTAAAAGAGGCCATGAAACGGGCCGGAATCGATCTGATCGCTGAAAAGGTCGAACAAGAACCGGAGGTTGTCGGGTTGTTGGAGTTCAACGTCGATTTTGGCCAGGGATTTTTGTTCGGCGAGCCAATGCCGGTGCGGGACCAGCCCTAAATGGCTCCACAACAATTGGCCGGAATGAAGGCGCTGGCCGACCGCTACGATGGCGCGATCCTGGATTTGTGGGGCGTGCTGCACGATGGCGAGCGGCCAATGGCAGGCGCCGTTGATTGTCTCCGGCACCTGAGGGCCGCCGAATGGCGCTTGGTTTTGTTGTCAAACGCCCCCAGGCGGGCGGCATCGGTGGCGGAACAGGTCGCGGGTTTTGGAATACCACCGGACGCGTACGATGGGATCGTGACCTCTGGGGATTTGACCCGGGCGACGCTGAGCAAACCCGATGCCTGGCATCAGTCTCTGGGGCCAACCTTTTACCATTTGGGGCCGGAGCGGGATTGGGGATTGTTGGATGGTTTGCCATACGACCGTGTACCGTCCCTCGGCGATTGCGATTTCATTTTGAACACCGGGTTGTTCGACGACGAGTTGGAAACCGAGGCCGATTACGCCCAAATGTTGGCCGCGGCTAAAACGCGCGGCACCCCCATGATCTGCGCCAATCCCGATCGGGTTGTGCTGCGCGGGGACCGGCGAATTCCCTGCGCTGGCGCGGTGGCCGCCGCCTACGAGGCGATCGGCGGCCCGGTTCGATACCACGGCAAACCGGACGCTGGCGCCTATGCCGCTTGCCAATTGCTGATGCCCGGCATTCCCAAGCGAAGATTGCTGGCGGTGGGCGACAGTTTGACAACGGATATTGCCGGGGCATCGAAGTCGGGCATAGACTCGGTGTTCGTGTTCAGTGGCATTGATCGTGGAAAGCAGTCCACATCAACCGTGACCATGGAGTCCTTTATTTGGTGATCTATGGGCGTCGCGTCATCACCCTTCAGGTTCTGCACCGGATCATGGGCTGCCGCACCGAATAGCTGCGGCTAGTCAGGCGCGCCGTTCGACCATTAATTTTTTGATTTCGGCGATGGCCTTGGCCGGGTTCAGACCCTTGGGGCAGGTGACGGAACAATTCAAAATGGTGTGGCATCGATACAGGCGGTAGGGATCTTCTAGGTGATCCAAGCGCTCGCCCGTGTGCTCGTCACGGGAGTCTAAAATCCAGCGATAAGATTGCAGCAATGTTGCCGGGCCGAGAAAGCGGTCCGAATTCCACCAATAGCTGGGGCAGCTTGTGGAACAACAGGCGCACAAAATGCATTCCCACAGGCCATCCAATTTTGCCCGGTCTTCCGGGCTTTGCAGGCGTTCCCGCCGCGGTGGGGCGGCCGTGTCGGCCCGCAGCCACGGCCCGATCGACGCGTACTGGGCGTAAAAATTCGTCAGATCGCCGACCAAGTCTTTCACCACTGGCAGATGGGGCAGGGGATAGATGTGGACATCGCCCTTCACATCACTGGTGGGCTTTGTGCAGGCCAACGTGTTTGTGCCATCGATGTTCATGGAGCAGCTGCCGCACACGCCTTCGCGGCAGGACTTGCGAAACGTCAGGGTCGAATCCGTTTCGTCTTTGATGTGGTTCAGCGCATCCAAAACCATCGGCCCACAGGCGTCCAAATCCACATCAAAGCTGTCCAAAGTCGGGTTGGCATTGCCGTCGGGGTTCCACCGGTAAACTTTGAAGGTCTTGACGTTGACAGCACCTTGCGGCGCCGGGAACGTGTTGCCCTCGCCAATTCTCGAATTCTTGGGAAGCTTGAATTCAACCATCGAACCTAATCCGTTGTCCGCGTCTGGGCGGGCTCAGCGTCGCCATCAATAGACTCTAGGTTTCGGCGGGATCGGGTCAATCTCGTCGGTCAACGGATTTCCCTGAACATCCCGATAGACCAATGTAACCCCGCCAGCCTCGTCGAGCCGTGAAACGCTGTGTTTCATCCAATTTTCGTCGTCGCGCTCTTTGAAATCTTCCCTGGCATGGGCGCCCCGGCTTTCTTTTCGGGCCGCGGCGGAATGCAAGGTGACGACAGCCTGGCGCACCAAGTTGTCGAGCTCCAAGGTTTCCATCAAATCCGTGTTCCACATCATTGACCGGTCGGACACGGCAATATCGGGCAGCATATCCCAGACGGCTGCCATCCTGGTTTTGCCCTCGTCCAGCAATTCTTCGGTGCGGAACACCGCGCAGGTTTCCTGCATGGTTTTCTGCATCGCTTGACGGATTTTCGCGGTCGGTGTCCCGCCGTCGGCGTGGCGCATGCGATCCAGCCGATCGAGCGCCGCATCTCCCGCGGCTTTTGGCAATTCCTTGTGGGGTGCGTCCGGCTTCAGGTTTTCGGCGGCGAAATCGGCCGCGACGCGGCCAAAAACCACTAGGTCGAGCAAGGAATTGGATCCCAGGCGGTTGGCGCCGTGGACCGAAACACAGGATCCCTCGCCGATGGCCATCAACCCCGGAACCACCGCATTAAGATCGTCCTCCGTTGGGATCAAAGCTTCCCCGGCAATGTTGGTGGGGATGCCGCCCATGTTGTAGTGGGCGGTCGGGACCACGGGGATCGGCTCTTTTCTGACGTCGACCCCTGCGAACACCCGGCCATTTTCGATGACCCCGGGCAGGCGTTCGTTGAGCACGCTGTCGCCCAAATGGTCCACGTGCAGATAGATGTGGTCGCCCTTGTCGCCGACCCCCCGCCCCGCTCGGATTTCCAACGAAATGGCGCGGCTGACGACGTCTCGCGACGCCAGATCCTTGGCGCTGGGGGCATAGGTTTCCATGAACCGCTCGCCCTTGGAATTCGCCAAAAATCCGCCTTCGCCCCTTGCGCCTTCGGTGACCAGCACCCCCGACCCGTAAATGCCGGTGGGATGAAACTGGACAAATTCCATGTCTTGCAGTGGCAGACCGGCACGCAGCGCCATGCCGCAGCCGTCTCCGGTGCAGGTGTGGGCCGCCGTGGTGGACTGGTACATGCGGCCCATGCCGCCGGTGGCCATGACCACGATGTGGGCGCGGAAGCGGTGGATAGACCCGTCTTCCAGGTTCCACGCCATAATTCCCCGGCAGGCGCCATCCTCGTCCATGATCAAATCCAGAGCGAAATATTCGATAAAGAACTTGGCGTCGTACTTCAGGGACTGCTGATACAAGGCGTGCAAAATGGCGTGGCCGGTGCGGTCGGCCGCGGCGCACGTGCGCATGGCCTGGCCTTCGCCAAAGTTTGTCGTCATACCGCCGAAAGCCCGCTGATAAATCCGCCCGTCTTCCGTGCGCGAAAACGGCACCCCGTAATGCTCTAATTCGATGACCGCTTCGGGTCCGGCCTTGACCATGTATTCGATGGCGTCCTGATCGCCGAGCCAGTCCGAGCCCTTGACCGTGTCGTACATGTGCCAGCGCCAATCGTCCTCGCCCATGTTGCCCAACGCCGCTGAAATCCCTCCTTGGGCGGCAACCGTATGGCTGCGGGTGGGGAACACCTTGGTGATGCAGGCGGTCCGCAAGCCTGCCTCCGCCATGCCAAGGGCTGCGCGCAAACCGGCGCCACCGGCGCCGACGACGACCACATCATAGGTGTGGTCGGTGATTGGATACGGTGCGGCCAAGGGGTTACAGAGCCAATTTCAAGACCGCGAACACGCAGACGGAGCCCACAAGCACGGTGGCGAACGTTGTGAACAAGAGGCTGGCGATCTTGAGGCCTTCGGAACGCACATAGTCTTCAATGACTACATCCATGCCGACCTTGAAATGATAGAACGATGTGGCAATGGCCAGCAGCAACGCCACGGCGTTGATCGGCGATGCGACCCATTCGGCAAACCGCTGATGATCGGCTCCGGTCAGCGCGACCAACGAAGCCATCAGCCAAATCGACAAGGGGATCAAGGCGACGGCGGTGACCCGTTGCAGCCACCACAGGTCGGCGCCCCTGCGGGCTGATCCCATTCCCTTGGCCCGGCCCAACGGAGAGCGCAGCGTCATACCTGACCCCGCATCGCATATCCTGCGTACCAGGACCCGATTGTCAGAACCACCGCCAGGACCAGGGCGAACCACCCTGATTTCTGGGCGGCCTTTAGCTCAAAACCGATGCCCATATCCCAGAACAAATGCCGGACGCCGTTGGCCAAGTGGTAGAACAGCGAGAACGTGAACCCCAACAGCACAATCCTGCCGGGGATCGAGCCCACTGTTCTCTGGGCTGTGGCGAAGGCGTCGGGTCCGCTGGCGGCCGCCACCAGCCACCAGGCCAGCAAAAGCGTGCCCAACCCCAAAGCCACGCCTGTGATCCTGTGCAGAATAGACAGAATCATCGTCCATTGGGGCCGGTAGACCTGCAAGTGCGGAGACAGTGGCCGGTTCGGTCTTGCCATCAATTCTCCAGGCAACGCCAAGGGCTGCCGATTCATGGTCGGATTGTAAGGCCGGGGATTCGGCCCCGTCAACGGAGGCCGAGCGCGGCTGTTGAATTCAAGCGGCTTGCAAAAGCTTTCGATTCACCAGCAGTTCGGCGATTTGCACCGAATTCAGGGCCGCCCCTTTGCGCAGATTATCGGCAACGACCCACAGATTCAGGCCGTTTTCCACGGTCGCATCCTCGCGAATACGGCTGACAAAGGTGGCCGATTCCCCCGCCGCATCCACCGGCGTGACATATCCGTTGTCTTCGGGGCTATCCACCACCATCAGGCCCGGGGCTTCGCGCAGAATGTCCCGCGCCTCGTCCGCCGATAGCGGGGCCTCGAATTCCACATTGACCGCTTCCGCGTGACCCACGAACACCGGCACCCGTACGCAGGTTGCTGTCACCAAAATGGCCGGGTCCAAGATCTTTTTGGTTTCCGCCACCATTTTCCATTCTTCCTTGGTGTAGCCGTCTTCCATGAACACATCGATATGGGGGATCACGTTGAACGCGATCTGCTTTGGAAACATCTTTGGCGCGGGCGTCACCGTGGCATAAATACCCTTGGTTTGGTCGAACAGCTCGTCCATGGCGGCGTTGCCACCCCCCGACGTGGCCTGGTACGTGGACACCACGACCCGTTTGATCTTGGCCCGGTCATGGAGCGGCTTTAAGGCCACCACCATCTGAATAGTTGAACAATTCGGGTTCGCGATAATATTTTTGGCCGTCATTCCAGCGATTGCGTCTGGGTTGACTTCGGGCACTACCAACGGAACGTCCGGATCCATGCGGAATTGCGAGGTGTTGTCGATTACCGTGCAGCCCGCGGCGGCGGCTTTGGGTGCAAATTCGGCGGACACTTTTGCCCCGGGGGAAAACAGCGCCAAATCCCATCCCTTGAAATCGAAAGTATTCAGCGCCTGAACCTTCAAGACACCGTCCAGGCCAAAGCTGACTTCCTTGCCGGCTGATCGTTCCGAAGCCACCGCCGCCACTTCAACCACATCAAAATGGCGCTCGTCCAGAATGTTGAGCATTTCGCCGCCTACTCTGCCGGTGGCGCCAACCACCGCTACGCGATATCCCATTGTCTTGCCCTTTAACCGGTCCGCAACCTAGGCCGCGACCCTGTCAGATTTTTCCAATTCGCCGATCAAGGCTTCGCCCATCACATGGGTGGAAACTTTCGCCTTGCCCGGCTGCATGATGTCCGCGGTGCGCAAGCCGCCTTTCAAAATCTGTCCCGCCGCTGCCTCTATTTCCGACGCCTCCGCCTCCAGCCCAAATGAATATCGCAACATCATGGCAAAACTCAAGATGGCCGCCAGGGGGTTGGCGGCGCCGGTTCCGGCGATATCCGGGGCGCTGCCATGGACCGGCTCATACAAGGCGGCCCGGCGCCCGTTGGCGTCCTCCTTCCCCAGAGAGGCGCTGGGCAGCATGCCCAATGACCCGGTCAGCATCGCCGCTTCGTCGGACAGCATGTCCCCGAACAGATTGTCGGTGACGATCACATCAAACTGCTTTGGCTCCCGCACCAGCTGCATCGCGCAATTGTCCGCGTACATGTGGGAAAGTTCCATATCGGCGTATTCAGCCTGGTGCAGTTTGTCCGTTTCGTTGCGCCACAACAGGCCGGATTCCATGACATTGGATTTTTCCACCGAACACACCCGGTTGTCCCGCTTAGCCGCTAAATCGAACGCCACCCGGCCGACCCGGCGAATCTCTTCCGTGGTGTACACCTGGGTATTGACCCCGCGAAACGTGCCGTCCTTCAATTCTTCGATGCCCCTCGGCTCGCCAAAATACACGCCGCCGGTCAATTCCCGGACAATCAAGATATCCAGGCCGAAAACCAATTCGGGCTTCAGGGATGACGCATCAGCCAAGGCCTCGAAAACCACGGCGGGGCGCAGATTGGCGTACAAATCCATTTCCTTGCGCAGGCGCAGCAACCCCCGTTCGGGCTTTACGGTGAAGTCCAGTTCATCCCATTTTGGCCCGCCCACGGCGCCAAGAAGCACAGCGTCGGCAGCCTTCGCCATGTCCAACGTTTCGTCGGTCAGCGGGGTGCCGTGGGCGTCATAGGACGCACCGCCGACCAATCCTTCCGTGATTACGAATTCGTGGCCGCACGACTTGGCCAGCCAGGCGCACACGCGCCGGACTTCGGCCATGACTTCCGGACCAATCCCATCTCCCGGCAACAACAACAACGTTCCCAAACTCGCCATACCAGTTAGAACTCCAAATTAATGAGGCGCGCGCCCTTGCGACCACGGCTGCGCCGCGCGCTGATTGTTTTCAAATGTCGAAATCTGCTCTGATTTTTTGAGCGTCAGCCCAATGTCATCCAACCCATTCAGCAGACAATCCTTGCGGAACGCGTCCACCTGGAATGAAATTTCGCTTCCACCGGGGCGGACAATACGTTGACTTGGTAAATCGATCATGAACGTGTGGTTTTCCCCTTTTTCGGCTTCAGCACTCAGTTCTTTCACCAGGTCCTCGGGCAAGACGATGGGCAACATGCCGTTTTGAAAGCAGTTGTTGAAGAAAATGTCGGCGAAACTGGGGGCGATAATCGCCCGGATGCCAAAGTCGGCCAGGGCCCAAGGGGCGTGTTCGCGACTGGACCCGCACCCAAAATTCGCCCCAGCAATCAAGATGCAAGCGCTGCGAAAACGCGGCTGGTTCAAGACAAAATCGGAAATCTCCTCGCCCTCCGGGGTGCGCCTGAGCTCGTCGAACAAGTGGGCACCCAAGCCGGTGCGCCTGATGGTTTTCAAGAACTGCTTGGGGATAATCATGTCGGTATCGACATTGACCATGGGCAAGGGAGCGGCCACGCCGGACAAGGTGTTGAAAGATTCCATGGGCTCGTTCCTAATCAACCAATTCGCGGACATCGGCCAAGTGACCGGAAACAGCCGCCGCCGCCGCCATCGCCGGGCTGACCAAATGGGTGCGGCCGCCGCGGCCCTGGCGGCCTTCAAAATTGCGGTTGGATGTGGAGGCGCAGCGTTCGCCTGGCGCTAAAACGTCTGCGTTCATGGCCAGGCACATGGAGCACCCGGCGTCCCGCCATTCAAACCCGGCTTCCAGGAAGATTTTGTCCAGGCCTTCTTCTTCGGCCTGGCGTTTGATCAATCCCGACCCCGGCACCACCATGGCGCTGACGGAACTGGCCACCCGGCGGCCCTTGGCGACAGCGGCAGCGGCGCGCAAGTCCTCCATACGGCCATTGGTGCAGCTGCCGATGAACACCCGGTCGATGGCAATGTCGGTTATGAGCGTTCCGGCCGACAAATCCATATAATCCAAGGATCGTTCCATTTTTGATCGCCGCCCAGCATCGTCTTCATTGGCCGGGTCGGGCACCGCACCCGTTACCGGCACGACATCCTCCGGGCTGGTGCCCCAGGTGATTTGTGGGGCGATGTTTGCGGTGTCCAAAATCACTTCTTTGTCATAGGTGGCCCCGGGGTCCGAAGCCAACAGACGCCATTCAGCGACGGCTTGGTCAAAATTGTCGCCCTGGGGCGCCATGGGCCGCCCGCGCAAGTAGTCGTACGTCGTCTCGTCCGGGGCGACCAACCCGGCCCGGGCCCCGGCTTCGATGGACATATTGCACACGGTCATGCGCCCGGCCATGGACAGGTTGGCGATTGCCGAGCCCGCGTATTCGATGACGTGGCCGGTGGCCCCCGCCGTGCCGATTTGGCCGATGGCGGCCAAGATCAGGTCCTTGGCGGTTACGCCAAACGGCAACGCACCATCGATGGTGATGCGCATTGATTTGGGCCGCCGTTGCAACAGGGTTTGGGTGGCCAGAGTGTGTTCAACCTCGGACGTGCCAATGCCAAACGCCAAGGCGCCAAAGGCACCGTGGGTGGCGGTGTGGGAATCGCCGCAGACGATGGTCATGCCCGGCTGAGTCATGCCCTGTTCCGGGCCGACGATATGGACGATCCCCTGGCGCACGTCGTCCATGGAAAAATATTGGATGCCGAATTCAGCGCAATTGGCTTCCAAGGTTTCTACCTGAAGTTTGGCTTGGGGATCGGCGAAACCTTGATCGCGGTTCGTGGTGGGAACGTTGTGATCGGCCACCGCCAAGGTTAGATCCGGCCGCCGGACTGTACGTCCCGCCAAGCGTAGGCCTTCGAATGCCTGGGGGCTGGTGACCTCGTGCACCAAATGACGGTCCACGTACAGCAACGTTGTGCCCTCGCCGGCCACGTCGACGACGTGGGAGTCCCAAATTTTGTCGAACAGCGTTTTCGGAATAGCCATTTCTGGCCTTCGCTCAAAATTTTGCGCCGTATCGCCCCAAAAAGGGGCCGGCGCGGGCGCTTGCGCCGGAGTTATTTTTTCGCGGTGGCAGCTTCTGTGGCGGCCTCTTTGGCATCTTTCTTTGGCTTGGCATCTGCCTTTGGCTTAGCATCCCGCCATTCCTGCTTTTCCGCAATGCGGGCACGTTTGCCGGAAAGGCCACGCAAATAATATAGCTTGGCGCGCCGCACGACGCCCCGCCGCACCACTTCGATGCCGGCGATATTCCGCGAATACAGTTGGAAAATCCGCTCGACGCCTTCGCCATAGGAAATCTTGCGCACTGTAAAAGAAGAGTTCAAGCCGCGGTTTCTGCGGGCAATGCAAACCCCTTCAAAGGCCTGAATACGCTCGCGGCTGCCTTCGACGACCTTCACGTTCACCCGCAAGGTGTCCCCCGGGGAAAATTCGGGGACGGGCCGCTCCGCATCCAGCGCTTGGGCCTGGGCGGCGTTGAACTCACTTAACATGTCCATGGCATCACCTTTTTGATCGTCTTTATCGCCGCCCCTTCGTCCCGCTTTGCCGCCCTGCCGACTGGTAGGATTGCCACAAATCGTCTCGGCGCTCTTTTGTAACCGCTTCCGCTTGATCTCGCCGCCACGCCCTTATTTTTTCGTGGTCACCCGACAGTAAAACCTCTGGAACCGTTTGATCTTCCCATTTCCTGGGTCTGGTGTACTGGGGGTACTCCAATAACCCAAATTCAAAACTCTCTTCGACCGCCGAACTTTTGTCGCCGATCACTCCGGGCAGAAGGCGCACAACGGCATCAATCAATACCAGCGCTGCCGGTTCCCCCCCGGACAGGACAAAATCCCCGAGGCTTATTTCCTCCACATCACGCTGAACAAGTACGCGCTGGTCCACACCTTCGAACCGGCCACATACCAGGGTCATCCCTGGACCGGTGCTTAACGCCCGGACCCGCCGCTGATCCAAGCGCCGCCCCTTTGGCGACAAGTAAATCAACGGCATGTCCTTGGTCCCGGCAGCCCGCGCCGAATCGATGGCTTTTCCAAGCACATCGGGCCGCATTACCATTCCTGGACCCCCGCCGAACGGCGCATCGTCGACGGTGGCGTGTTTATCGCCCGCAAACTCGCGGATGTCCACCGTTTCCAGGGCCCAGAGGCCATCTTTGAGCGCCGCTCCGGCCAAGGACTCGCCCAGCGCCCCTGGAAACATGCTGGGAAAAAGGGTCAAGACCTGGGCAATCCACTGACCGGCTTGGTGACTGGCTTGGCTGGCCGTCATCTCTGGTTCCTCAAAACCCTTATGGTTGGCCGTTTGTGTCTTCTGAACCGTCAAAATACCCCGGTGGCGGATCGGCCCCCAATGCACCGCCCGGAATGTCGACTTTGGGCACGATCTCCCGAGTAAAAGGCAGCATCACCGAATTTTGGCCAGTCGTGGCAATTTCAATGATATCGCCGGCGCCGAAATTGTGGACCGCCGTTACTTTGCCTACGACCTTGCCTTGGATCTCTACGGCCAGCCCCACAAGGTCGCTGTGATAGTACTCCTCGGTCTCCAGGTCCGGCAGCTGATCGCGGCCAACAAAAAGCCGGGTGCCCTTCAAAGCCTCGGCGCCATTGCGGTCGGCGACCCCGGCGAACCGCAGCACCGGGCCTTTTGGCCCCTGGCGCATCGCCGAAACCTCCAGGGTTTTTCCGTCTTCGTCGGTGAAAGCCCCATATGCGGCCAACCCCTGTGGTGTGCCGGAATAGGACCGAACGTTCACTTCGCCCCTGATCCCGTGGGCGCTGATCACCACTCCCAAACACACTTGCTGCACTTGGTCCGGCATGGTTTAGTTCCGGACCTAATTCTCTTTTGCCTCGCCCTCTGGGGCGTCATCCGTGGCAGCCTCGGCGGCAGGGTCAGCCGGGGCGGCCTTGGCCGGAGCGTCCGCCGTTGCCTCTGGTTCCGCGACGGTCTTTTTCTCTGGCTCTGGTTCTGGTTCTGGCGCTGGCTCCGGCTCTGCGGCTGCCTCTTGCGCCGGTGCGGCCTCCGGTTCAGAGGCGGTTTCTGCCTCCGGCGCTGGCGCTGCCGCCTGCTCGGCAGCTTCTTTTTCTGGCGCTGGCGCCTGCTCGGCAGCTTCTTTTTCTGGCGCTGGCGCCTGCTCGGCAGTCTCTTTTTCTGGCGCTGGCGCCTGCTCGGCAGTCTCTTTTTCTGGCGCTGCCGCCTGCTCGGCAGTCTCTTTTTCTGGCGCTGCCGCCGAGTCGGCAACTTCTGGCTCCGCCTCCGGCTCTGGCACGGGCGGCGGCGCCTTGGCGGCCTCCTCGGCCTCGGCCTTTTTCGCCGCGGCGGCTTCCTCGGCCTCTTTCACCCGCTCCACCGCCTTGGCCCCGGGCTTGCCCTTGATGGGGTTGTTGCGCTGGGCCGGCATCGGGATGATGTTGGCCGCGCCCAAAAAGCGTCCGACGCGATCCGACGGCGTCGCGCCATGGCCGAGCCAATACTTAATGCGCTCTTCGTTCAAGGTCACCCGGGTCGGGTCATCTTTTTTCAGAAGCGGATTGTAGGTGCCGACCTTTTCGATGAATCGGCCATCTCGAGGGCTGCGGGAGTCAGCGATCACAATGCGGTAATAGGGACGCTTTTTCGCGCCGCCCCGCGCCATACGAATTCTCAGTGCCATTTACAGAACCTTCCTCTTACGTTCCATTTTCAAAAGTTATTGCAGCTGTCCGGGCCCGGGCATTCCCGGCATCCCATGCCGCAAGAAGCCCTTTTTGCCGAGCTTGCCCATCTTTTTCACCATGTCCGCCATCTGCCGGTGTTGCTTCACCAGGCGATTGACGTCCTGGACCGTGGTGCCGGAGCCCTTGGCAATTCGGCGCTTGCGCGAGCCGTTTAGAATTTTCACCTTGTGGCGCTCCGTCGGGGTCATCGACAAGACGATGGCTTCCTGGCGGTTAAGCAGACTGTCGTCGATGTTGGCCGCGGCCATTTGCTTTTTTGCCTTGCCCATGCCCGGCAGCATGGCCAAAAGCCCATCCATTCCGCCCATCTTGCGCATCTGGCGAATTTGCATCAGGTAGTCCTCCAAATCGAAGGTGCCCTTGCGCATCTTCGCTTCGAGCCTGGCGGCGTCTTCGGCGTCGACGGTCTCGGTGGCTTTTTCCACCAGGCTGATCACATCGCCCATGCCGAGAATGCGTGACGCCACCCGGTCCGGGTGAAAAGTCTCCAGGCCGTCGAGCTTTTCACTGGTGCCAAGCAGTTTGATCGGGCAACCGGTGACCGCCCGCATGCTCAGGGCAGCGCCTCCCCGGGCGTCGCCGTCGGTGCGGGTGAGCGCGATACCGGTGACATCCAGCCGTTCCTTGAACGCTTTCGCCGTGTTCACCGCGTCTTGGCCGGTCAGGGCATCGGCGACCAACAGAATTTCCACCGGTTTGACCGCATCACGGATTTGCACGGCTTCGGCCATCAACGCCTCGTCCACATGAAGTCTGCCGGCGGTGTCCAGCAACACCACGTCGACGCCGCGCAGGCGGGCGGAATCCATGGCCCGCCTGGCGATGTCAGCCGGCATTTGACCTTCGACGACGGGCAGTGTGGGAATTCCCGCTTCTTCCCCCAGCACCCGCAATTGCTCCTCGGCGGCGGGGCGATGAACGTCCAATGACGCCATCAGCACTTGTTTCTTTTCGCGTTGGGTCAGGCGCAAGCCGATCTTAGCGGTGGTCGTGGTTTTGCCGGAGCCCTGGAGCCCCACCATCAGAATCGCGGCCGGGGGGGCGGCGGCGATGTTGATGCTCTCTGCCTCGGCGCCCAGCATTTCGACCATTTGATCGTGGACAATCTTGATGACCATCTGGGCCGGGGCGACGCTGTGCACCACCTCGGCCCCCACCGCCTTTTCGCGTACCGCGGCGATGAAGTCTTTGACCACGTCAAGGGCGACGTCGGCCTCTAATAACGCCACCCGGACTTCGCGCAGGGCGTCGTCCACATCCGCCTCGCGCAGCGCCCCACGTTTCTTCAGGGCGTCAAAGGCGTCGGATAGCCGGCTTGAAAGGCTTTCAAACATACGTTTCTTCAGACACCAATTACGGCCAACGCTCAGCGCAGCAGACACCAGTGCGCGAAACCTCGCGGACTGGCGGGCGCCGTATCTGTGGCGCGGGCGCGTCAAACGTCACCTAAGTGCCACGATATGTAATGGTGGCCCGGCCCTGGGTCAAGTCAGCCCAGGGGCTGGCGGATGCTGGACAGTGCGGCGGCCTTGGGCCATAACCGGCTCCATGAAAAATGGCCGCCCTTTCATAAAAATGCACGGTCTCGGCAACGACTTTGTGGTGCTGGATGGCCGCCAACGCCCTGTGCCACTTGAGCCAGTCGAGGTCGAGATTATCGCCGACCGCCGCACCGGCATCGGCTGCGACCAACTGCTGGTGATGGGGCCGTCGGAGAATGCAGACGCCTTCATGCACATCTTTAACGCCGATGGCACAGAGGTCGACGCCTGCGGCAATGGCGCCCGGTGCGTGGCCCGGCTGCTGATGAAGGAAAAGGACACGGACAGGGTAAGTTTGGAAACCAACGCCGGGGTGTTGTCGGGCTTTGACGCGGGCGAGGGCTTGGTGACCGTGGACATGGGGCCGGTGAAGACGAACTGGGAAGAAATCCCAATGGCGGAAGCAAAAGACACCCTGCACGTGGACATCGAAATCGCCCAGGAAAACAGCGAAGAAGATCCGTTGATCTGGGACCCGATCGCCGTGAACGTGGGCAATCCCCATTTGGTGTTCCTGGTGAAAAATCCGAATGCGGTTGATCTAGAGGCCATCGGCCCGTTAGTCGAAAACTCGGATTTGTTCCCGCAAGGCATCAATGTCGGCATGGCGTTGATCAATGGCGAGGACACGATCCGCCTGCGGGTGTGGGAACGCGGGGCCGGCGTGACTTCGGCCTGCGGCACGGCGGCGTGCGCGGCTTTGGTGGCGGCGGTACGGCGTGAGCATATGGGCCGTTCGGCGGTGGTGGAAATGGATGGTGGCCCCCTAGGGGTTCATTGGCGGGAAGATAACGGCCATGTCATGCTCACCGGCCCGGCGGCCACCAGTTTCGAAGGCGAATTCAACATCGCGGATTTGGTGGTCCATGCAATGCAGCCTAAACCCGAACAATGACCGCCGCGGAACGCGGCACAGAGGTCGTCACTTTTGGCTGCCGCCTGAATACGTTCGAGTCACAAATCATCCGCCAAAACGCCGAAGCCGCTGGCCTAGGCGACGCCATTATCATCAACACATGTGCGGTGACCGCGGAGGCTGAGCGCCAAGCCCGCCAAGCGATACGCCGGGCCCGCCGCCAGCGCCCAGCCGCTCGCATCATTGTCACGGGTTGTTCGGTTCAAACTGACCCCGATACCTATGCCGCGATGCCCGAGGTCGATCAGATCCTTGGCAATGCCGAAAAGCTGGAGGCGAAGGCGTGGCTTGAAACAAAAGCCCGCCAGGTCGCCGACATTGCACACGCGACCGCAGCCGCGGGACCATTGATCGAAGGCCTGGAAGGCAGGGCCAGAGCAATCCTGCAGGTTCAAAACGGCTGCGATCACAGCTGCACGTTCTGCATTATTCCCTCGGCCCGGGGCCCCAGCCGCAGTATTCTGGGTGCTGCGATCATCGCCCAAGCACGCAAACTGGCCGCCAACGGCTTTCGCGAATTTGTTTTGACCGGAGTCGATATCACCGCTTACGGTGCAGACCTTTCCCAGGAGACCACGCTGGGGGAAATGGTGGCCACGTTGTTGGCGGCAGTACCCGAAATCGAGCGTTTGAGATTGTCGTCGTTGGATGTCAGTGAAGTGGACCCCGTGCTGTTGGGCTTGATTGCAACTGAGCCGCGGATCATGCCGCACCTGCATCTGAGTTTGCAGGCTGGCGACGACATGGTGCTCAAGCGCATGAAGCGGCGCCATACCAGGGATCAGGCGATCCAGTTTTGCACTGATTTGCGCGCCGTCCGCCCGGACGTGACATTCGGGGCGGATCTGATCGTGGGCTTTCCCACCGAAACCGACGATCAGTTCCAGAACACGTTGGCTCTGGTGGAAGACTGCGCTCTGACCTTCCTGCATGTGTTTCCCTATTCGCCGCGCCGCGGCACTCCGGCTGGGCGTATGCCCCAAGTGCCGGACCCTGTGCGCAAAGATCGGGCAGCGCAGTTGCGGGCCAGGGGCGATGCGGCGCTTGCCGCGCATTTGCTGGCCCGGGCCGGCACCGAGGCCCTGATCTTGGTGGAGCGTGCGACGGCGTCCGGGGGCACCGGCCATGCCGAAGATTTCTCATCCGTCCTGTTGGCCGGGGAAGTGGGGGTGGGCGACATCGTCCGAGCCACGGTAACGGGGGTCGAAGGCGCCAGGCTTTTGGCTCAAGCCAGCCAATAATTCCGGACCAAATGACGCCAAAGCCATGACCGAAGAAAAATCGCCGGGATGGCTAGGGCGGCTGACGTCGGGCTTGAGCCGATCGGCCGGTGCCTTGGGCGGCGGTGTCACGCGCCTGTTTGGCGGCGGCAAACTGGATGCCAAAACCCTTCAAGAACTGGAAGGCCTGCTGGTCGCGTCGGACTTGGGAGTTGCGGTTGCCGCCCGGTTGGTGGCTGAGTTATCGGCGGCGCGTCTGGGCAAAGACGTCACCCCGCAACAGGTGCGCGAAGCCTTGGCCGCCGGCATCGCAAGAATTTTGAGCGGCGCCGAAAAGCCCTTGGATGTAACCGCGGCCAAGCCATTCGTGATTTTGGTGGTCGGTGTCAACGGAACGGGCAAGACCACCACCATTGGCAAGATTGCACACCGGTTGCGGGGCCAAGGTAAGTCCGCGGTGTTGGCTGCTGGGGATACGTTCCGGGCGGCGGCTATCGATCAGCTGAAAGTGTGGGGCGAGCGCACGGGGTCAGAGGTGGTGGCCAAGGGCCCCGGAGCCGATTCAGCCGGCGTGGTGTTCGAGGCTGTGGAGCGCGCCCAAGCAGTGGGAGCGGACGTGGTGCTGGCGGACACAGCAGGGCGTTTGCAAAACAAAGCCGATTTGATGTCCGAGTTGAAAAAAATCGTGAGGGTGGTGGGCAAGCTGGATGCGGATGCCCCTCACGCGGTGCTGCTGGTGCTGGATGCCACCACCGGTCAAAACGTTCGCAGCCAAGTCGAGGCATTTCAGAAAATCTGCCCGCTCACCGGGCTGGTCATGACCAAACTGGACGGAACTGCGCGCGGCGGAATGTTGGTGGCTGTGGCGGACGAATTCGACCTGCCGGTGCATTTCGTCGGCGTTGGCGAAGGCCTGGACGACCTCCAGCCGTTCGATGCCCGGGCCTTTGCCCGGTCCCTTGCCGGTCTGGAGTTGTGACCCGAATCACAGACAATTCCACCAATCCTGGGCATACTTCGACGTAAGTTTCAAAAATTTATGGTGTACCGTTTGTTAACCGGTGCGCCGGATTTGGGGAAGACCATGATTCGAATACTCCCGCCCTTGGCGGTTTCTGGAGCATTTGGGCTCGCGTTGGCGTTCACACCAGTTTCCCCGGTCTTTGATGGTGCGGGCGTGCGTTTGATCTTGAACGATGCGCTGGCCCAAGGCGGGCCGCCAGAGGAAAAGACCGAAAAGCCCGAAAATGAGGAAAAGGAGGAAAAGGAGGAAAAGGCCGAAAAGCCCGAAAAGGAGGAAAAAGCCGAAAAGCCCGAAAAGGCTGAAAAACCAGAAGGAAACCCGGGGCGCGGCGGCGGCAATCGAGACGTTGCTGGCGGCGGCGGCGATGATGGCGACGGCAAGGGTAAAGGCAAGGACAAGGAGCGTGAGAAGGGTCAGGCCGTTGGCAAGCCTGCCGGCGGCGAGGGCGGTGGACAGCTGGCCGAAGCGAAAGGCCGCTACAAGAAAGTCCTGGAGCGATTGGGCGGCGCAGGAGGAGAGCCGGGTGAGGCTTTTGCGGAAGGCGATCTTGGCGTCGTGGACCTCACGTTGAGCGATGGAGAAACCGGGGCCCTGATTGCCGGCGGATGGGGCGAGGAAACCGTCGTCGATGACGGATTCAAGAATCACGGGCAGCGAGTCAGCACGTTTGTGAAGCTCGCGAAAGCGCTGGGGTATTCCGCATCCGTCGTGGCCATGCAGGCCAATTTTCCCGGGAATTTAGAGGTTGAGGCGGCAATTCCAGTCGTCGGCGGCGTCATTGATGGTGTCGTTGTGGATGGTGTCGTTGTCGATGGTGTCGTGGTTGATGGTGTCGTGGTTGATGGGGGTCTTGTCGAAGACGATGGAGCGGGAGACTGGACCACCGTAAATCTGGACGTTGACGGCGACGGAGTCATCACGATCGCGGATCTTGAGGCCGCTTTGGCCGGGGCAGTTGAGGCACCGCTCGACGACGGCGTGATCGACGCAGGTGACGGAGCCGTGGTCGAAGGCGACGGAGCCGTGGCTGGTGACGGTGCTGTGGTCGAAGGCGACGGAGCCGTGGCTGGTGACGGTGCTGTGGTCGAGGGCGACGGAGCCGTGGCCGGTGATGGTGCTGCAGTCGATGGTGATGGCGCAGTGGCCGGTGATGGTGCTGTGGTCGAAGGTGATGGTGCCGTGGTCGAAGGCGACGGCGCCGCGGCTGGTGATGGTGCAGCGGTCGAAGGTGATGGCGCTGCGGCCGGTGATGGCGCCGTGGCTGGTGACGGAGCCGCCGTTCCTGCTGCTGGCGGCTAAAAACGGAGGCGCGTCATGGGGAAGATCGGGCTGGTTTTGGCGGCGTCGGCGGCCCTGGTGCTGTCGGCGTGCGCGGCCGACCCTTTTGCTGGGGCTCTCACCGGCGATGGTGCCGCCGTTCTGTATGCACAGATGTCCGACCAGGATGTCGAACTTGCAGTGGCAGCGATGCAGGAATCGCTCACCAATGACCTCCCCGGCGAAGTCACGTCCTGGGAAAATCCTGCGACCGGTAATTCCGGCACGATCACCCAAGGCGGAGTGTTTGTGACCGACCAGGGAGTCTTTTGCCGCGACTATGAAGAACGCCTCTTTGTGGGTGGTGTTGTGGGGATTACCGCCAATACAGCATGCAGAGGGGCGGACGGTACCTGGCAGCTTGTCGGATAGCGGTCAGCCTAGCCGCCGTTCTTTTGGACAGTGATATCCGTCCCCACCACTAGATCGAATTCCTGATCGGCGCGGCCACAGTTCACGGCGATTTCCGCCAGTCCGTTCGCGTTCTCAAACCACATGCCAGCGTTTTCGGGCACTTCGGAAAAAGTAGTGCGCGTTTCAACGCATGGCTTCCGGCCACAAGTCGATCATTGACCCCCAAGCCGGACGCGCGGAGGCCGGTGATGGCGTTGCCGAAATGGTCGATGTAGATGACCTTGGCCAAATCGTCGGGCCAAGCCTGTGCGGCTCTGCGATCGCGGTCGTCCCCGGGAATTTGATCCCCCACCGCTAGCATCGCCGCCACCGGGGCGAACAAATCACGGCCATGAAAGCTGCTGGAAAGGTTGTTCCGGGCGCCACGTTATCTCCAACCATTTTGCCTCGCCGGCCCGGGCGTCAATCACATTGAACAGGCCGTTGTCCGGGCCCACGAACCAATGGCCATCGGCGTTGACCACAACCGGTTGGCGGGTTCCGCCGCCGACACCGGGATCGACAACGCAAAGGAAAATGGTGCCCGCAGGAAATCCAGCCGTATACGCGGCCAGCAGGTATGCCGCGGCTTCCGGGTCATGGGCCGGTGCATCGGCAAACAGGTCGATGACGATGGATTGCGGCGCCTGGGTGGCCAACACGGCTTTTACTTGGCCGACATAGGGGCCTTCCAAACCAAAGTCTGTAAACATCACAATTTGCGGCGCTGGCATGGTTGCAGCTTGGCGTGACCTGGGGACAGAAGCTAGCCGTGAATTCGCGTATACTTGGACGTGGCTCGCGGCGGGCGGGCGGGATTAGTTGAATAGGGTGCGAATGGCGGACGAGACAAAAAAAGAAATCAATCCGCTGATCCGATTGGCGATCGAAATTGGACCGCTGGCGGTTTTCTTCATCGCAAATACCCGGGCGGACATTTTTGTTGCTACCGGCGCCTTCATGGTGGCGATTCTTGTGTCCCTGACAGCGTCGCTGATTTTGGAACGGCGGCTACCAGTGATGCCCCTGGTCACGGCCGGGGTGGTGTTCGTGTTCGGTGGGCTGACGTTGTTGCTGCAGGACGAGTTGTTCATCAAATTAAAGCCGACAATCGTCAACAGCCTGTTCGCCATCGCCATTTTTGTCGGCCTGGGGATGGGCCGAAATTTTGTTAAGGTGGTCATGGGTGCGGCGGTCAAGTTGACCGACCAGGGCTGGCGGATCTTGGCCATGCGGTGGGGCGTCTTTTTTATCGTGCTGGCGATTCTGAACGAAATCGTTTGGCGCTCGGTCAGCACCGATGCCTGGGTCAGTTTCAAGGTGTTCGGAATCTTGCCATTAACCTTGGTATTCAGCTTTGCCCAGGTGCCGGTGTTGATGCGCTACGCGGTCGAAGACCCGGACGACGCCAAGGTGAACGAGGACGCGGGTTGATCGGTCCCGGTCTTGCGCGCCCTGCGCCAGGCCAAAAAAAACCCGCCGTTCTGGCGGGTGATTTTTTGGTGGATCGCTGAGGCTAAACCGAAATATCGACCTGGTTTCCGGAATCAGCGTCCTTTTCAATCATGACACCCCCACCGTCGTCGGCAGGTGCTTCCTCCTCCGCCTTTTCGCGGGCTTGGAACTTCGCCGGCCGTGCCGCCTCCGCCCGTATCAGACTCTCCGGCCTTACGGACGGCGCGTTCGTCGGCGTCGCTTTCATCTTGTGCAGGCTGAGCCACCGTTGTCGTAGCCGGCGCAATCGCCGACTGCGGCGGTGCAAACGAGCCCGATGAGATTTCAACCATATTTTTCTCCCCACAAACGATTGTGGTTTCGAATTGTCAGCGTCTTGACGACGCTTTCACGCACGGAATCCACAATTCCAGACTCCGCACCCATATAGTTGGGTACTAAGGCCCCGGAGTCAAGGGCGGATTGTCATGGCCGTCCAATAAAATTTTAGTGTTATCAGAGACTTAAGGCGTTTTCGTCAGTCCGCCGGTAAGGCCTGCAAACGGGCCTGGACCTGGGCGTAGGCCCCGCCGGCAGGGTCCAACAGGCCAAGCAGCCTGGTCCATTCTTCCCGTGCCGAGGCGGGATCGTCGGCTTCGGCATAGGCGGCGCCGCTATAAAAGAGCGCTTCGGTGTTCTCGGGTTCCAGTTCCAGCGCGTGCCGGAAGATGGCTGCGGCTTCGGGCGGAACCGTTCCATCCACTGATCCCGCCATCATCAGACTGGCTTGTTGAATCAGTACAAGCGTGTCATCGGGTGCCAACGCAACGGCTCGGGCG
>JAKZSO010000073.1:0-3612 GCA_047517625.1 Alphaproteobacteria bacterium | reverse complement strand
AAATCGTCAATGATGTTATCGGCGGCGTACCGGTGGCGGTGACCTTCTGCCCCTTGTGCAACACGGCCGTGGTGTTCGAGCGCACGGTTGGAGATCTGGTGTTGGATTTCGGCGTTTCCGGCAAACTGCGCAATTCCGATCTGATCATGTACGACCGCCAGACCCAGTCCTGGTGGCAGCAATTCACCGGCGATTCCATCGTTGGCGAATTGCTCGGCACCGAGCTCGGAATTCTGCCATCACGCTTGGAGTCTTGGGACAATTTTCGCGCCCGGGCGCCGGAAGGCGCCGAAGTCATGGTCGCCCAGTCGGTTTTCGCTTCCTACGGCATCAATCCGTACTCCGGTTATGACTCGTCGACCCGGCCGTTCTTGTACGTGGGCGAATTGCCCTCGGACATCGCGGCTCTGGCACGGGTGGTGACCGTGGAAACCAGCGTCGGCAAAGAAGCCTGGAGCCTTGACCTGCTGAAAACCCTGAAAATCGTCGAAGTGGAAGACTTGGTTATCACTTGGGAACCGGGCCAGAATTCCGCTCTGGATCATTTCATTATTGCCCAGGGGTTTGATGTCGGCAACGTGGTGGTCCAGCGCAAAACCGACGACGGCCCGGTGGACGTGGTTTACGGCGTCGATTTCGCCTTTGCCTTTCGGGCCTTCTTCCCGAACGCCCCCTTGCATCAGTAGCCCATGGCGGCTATGCCCCAAGCCATGGGTCGCGCGACCGTCGTCGCCGTTATTGTCACCGCCGTGGCGGTGGCGGCCGGGGCTTTTTTTCTCCGCAACACTTCGGTTGAACCGGCGGCGGACACCGTCGTTGTCAACACCCAGGTTCCGCGCCAATGGCTGGCGGCGTGGTCCAACACCGATTTCTCCCGATCCTCGGTGGATTTTCGGGAAATCATTTCCGGCGGCGTGCCCAAGGATCGCATCCGCGCCATCAACCAGCCCAAGTTCGCCCCGATTGCCGATGTCACGGATTTGGCCGGAACCGAGCCGGTCATCGGCCTGATCGTCGATGGCGAGGCCAAGGCCTATCCCTTGAGCATTTTGATCCGCCATGAAATCGTCAACGATGTCATCGCCGGGGTGCCGGTGGCCGTGACCTTTTGTCCTCTGTGCAACACCGCCGTGGTGTTTGATGCCCGGGTCGGCGGCGACACGCTCAATTTTGGGGTCTCGGGAAATTTGCGCAATTCCGACTTGCTGATGTTTGACCGCCAAACTGAATCCTGGTGGCAGCAATTCACCGGCGAAGCGGTGGTCGGCGAATTTATGGGTACGGAATTGAAGATGCTGCCATCGCGGCTGGAATCCTGGGACAATTTCCGCGCCCGGGCGCCGGCGGGCGCGCTGGTCCAGGTTGCTGATGGCGGCAGCTATGGCCGAAATCCGTACGCCTTTTATGATACAGCCGCCAAGCCCTTTTTGTACCGCGGGCCACTGCCCGACGAAATTCCCGCCCTGGCCCGGGTAGTCAAAGTTGAGCGCGCCGATGGCACCATGGAAGGCTGGAGCCTGGAACTGCTGCGCGCCCAAGGCCGCATCGAGGCCGGTGATTTGGTCCTGACCTGGGAGCCCGGCCAGAACTCCGCCCTCGATCAGCCGCTCATCGCCGATGGCGCCGACGTGGGCAATGTCTTGGTTCAGCGCAACACCGCCGATGGCTTGGTGGATGTGGTTTACGGCGTCGATTTCGCCTTTGCCTTTCGGGCCTTCTTCCCCGAGGCGCCTTTACACCAATAGCGCGAGTCATCCAGGCCGGGCCGAGACCCTCTTGTCCCCTGGTGCCCTAACGCCCACATTTGTTTAGAATTGTGTGGCTTTGACAGACCTGGAATGGCCGACGTGTATAGTTGGGGTGATGGCAAAAACCCAGCCAGCGAAACGAGAAAAGGCTCCGGCACCTGGGGTCGATACGTTCCTGAAACGCTTGGCGGCAACGCCCAACGCGCCGCCGCCGGGGGCCAAGGGCAGGCTTCTGTTCGCCTTGGACGCCACCGCCAGCCGCGAACCGACCTGGGACCGGGCCTGCCAAATCCAGGGCGAAATGTTCTCGCAAACCGAAGCCTTGGGCGGGCTCCAAGTGAAAATGGCTTTTTTCCGCGGGTTCGGCGAATTCCGCGCCACTGGGTGGATCGGAAATTCGGCGGAATTGGTCCGAAGAATGACCGGCGTTCGCTGCTTGGGCGGCCATACCCAAATTGGCCGGGTGTTGGACCACGCGCTGGCGGAAACCAAAAAGCAGCCGGTCAGCGCGGTGGTCTACATCGGCGATTGTATGGAGGAAGAGGCCGACGATCTGTGCGCCCTGGCAGGCCAGCTCGGGGTCCGCAAAGTCCCGGTGTTCGTGTTCCAGGAGGGAATGGACCCGGTCGCACTCGGCACCTTTCAGCAAATGGCAAAACTCAGCGGCGGGGCCTTTTGCCAATTCGATTCGTCGAGCGCCCAACAGCTCCGCGATTTGCTCAGCGCCGTTGCGGTGTACGCCGCCGGTGGCCGCAAGGCTCTCGCGGATTTCGGCAAACGGACTCGGGGCGACGTCCTGCGCATCGCCAACCAGCTCAAATAACCCGATGGTGACGCGATGCCTTGGTTAGTCCTGGGGGTCAGCATTCTGATCGCCATGTTGCTGGCGGTGCAGTTCTTGGCCAACGCACCGCCCAAGAGCCTGTTGAGGGCCTTGAAGTGGTTCGGCATCGGGTTGGGCATTCTGGTTCTGATCGGCATGTTCGCCACGGGCCGATGGGCGCTGCTGCTGCCTTTGTTGTTGTTTGGCTTCCCGGCGGTGCGGCGGATGTTGCGCGGCGGCGCGTTGCGGTTCCCTGGGCTGGGGTCGGCGCCAAGCCCCGGCGGCACTTCCGAGGTCGAAACCGCCACCCTGCGTATGGTCTTGGACCACGATTCCGGCACCGTGGACGGCGAGATTATCGCCGGTGCGTTCGCCGGGCGCGGCCTTGGCGACCTGACCATCGAAGACCTGCTGGCGCTGTTGGACGAATGCCGCGGGGGGGACACGGAGTCCGCGCCCTTAGTGGAAGCCTATCTGGACCGCGCCCACCCGGAGTGGCGGGAGTTGATGGGGGAGGAATTTCAAGAAGCGGCTGGCGCCAACGCCAAAAAGTATGAAACCCCGATGGATGCCAAAGAGGCCCGGGGAATTCTGGAGCTGGAAGCCGACGCCTCGGGCGACGACATCAAGCAAGCCCACCATCGGCTGATGAAAAAGATGCACCCGGACCAGGGTGGCTCTACCTATCTGGCTAGCAAGATCAACCAGGCCAAGGACGTGCTTCTGGGCTCGTAAGATGTTTCCTCGTTAAGGAAAAGAGTACCCGCGCCTCGCGTTCGGCATCGCCTTTTTCGCCACAGTGAATTAGACCCCGGTGCCGGGGACCAAGTCCTCAAGATCCACACTCAGGGCTTTGGCCAGGCGGGAGAGGGCATCGACGGTGCCGACGCGCGCGCCGTTTTCGATCTGGCTGATCGCGGTTTGGTGCAATCCCGCGGCCTCGGCCAACGCGGCCTGGGTCATTTTGCGGTGCTCGCGATATACGCGCACGGGGTTGTCGCCATCGAGCAGGCGATCGACAACCTTGGCCGGCCACAATTC
>JAKZSO010000072.1:0-4988 GCA_047517625.1 Alphaproteobacteria bacterium | reverse complement strand
CGGCGGATTTGTCCGGTTACGGCTTGCGGCGCGCCGCACCAAGCACGATGATCCGCTCGGTTGCCGGGCCCTGGCCAGCGCGCTGGGGGCCAAACGAATTCGGGGGGAATGACCATGGATATCTTCAGCATCGCCGCGATTCTTGTCGGGCTTTCCGCCCTGTTCGGATACATCAATCATCGATTCTTGCGCTTGCCCCACACCATCGGCCTGGTGGTGGTGGCGCTTGCCGCATCGCTTTCGATCATTGGTTTTGATCTGGTCAGTCCCACAGCCGATATCGGCGTGCGGGTCACGGGCGTCCTGCAGGAGATCGATTTCAACAAGACGTTGATGCACGGGATGCTGAGCTTCTTGTTGTTCGCTGGCGCCTTGCACGCCGATTTCTCTGCGTTCACATCGATGCGCATGACAATCGGCACGATGGCGGTGGTCGGCACGATGATTTCTACCTTCGTGGTCGCGTTGCTGATGTGGTTCTTGTTAGGGGCATTTGGGCTGGAATTCCCGTTCATCTGGGCCTTGGTGTTCGGTGCATTGATCAGCCCAACCGACCCGGTCGCGGTTCTCAGTCTGTTCCAAACCGTCAAGGTGCCCGACACTTTGAAAGCGAAGATGTCCGGGGAATCGTTATTTAACGACGGGGTCGGGGTGGTGGTGTTCACCGTCGTCGTGGCGATCGCGGTCTCAGGTGGCGACCATGGTGGGCCAATGGGTCCGCGCGAAATCGTCGAATTATTCTTTACCGAGGCGGTGGGCGGTGCGGTGCTTGGCTTGGCCGCGGGGTACATTGGCTACCGCGCTATGTACGGGATCGACGAGCCGAGCCTTGAGGTTTTGATCACCCTGGGGCTGGTGATGGGCACTTATGCGTTGGCGCTATCGCTGCACATGAGCGGGCCGATTGCCATGGTCGTCGCCGGGCTGTTCATCGGCAACCGCGGTGTCAAGTACGCCATGAGCGAGGAAACCCGGGAATATGTCCTGACGTTCTGGAAGCTGATCGACGAGATTTTGAATTCGGTCCTGTTCCTGCTGATTGGTCTGGAGGTGTTTGTCGTCGCCGCCAGCCTCGATCTGTTGGCGTTTGCCTTGTTGGCCATTCCCGTGACGCTGTTCGCCCGCTCGCTCAGCGTCGCCGTACCGATCGCTATACTGTCGCGTTGGACCACCTTCACCAAGGGCGCGGTGCCGGTGTTGATATGGGGCGGCCTGCGGGGCGGCATCGCGGTGGCCTTGGCCTTGTCACTCCCCGACACCGAATACAAGGCCGCCATACTCAGCATTACCTATGGCGTCGTGCTGTTTTCGATCATCGTCCAGGGCCTGACGGTCAAACCGCTTGTGGAAAGGTTTGTTCGTTAGGGGCTGTCTTTCGGCAACCATCGTCTCAAAAGGCGCCTTGACCGTGGACGACCCCACCCGTGCCGCCATATTGTCGTACCCAGATTTTGCGCACCAAGTCCCCCTACAGATGATCTTGTGATCCAGCAAGCCCCTACCCTGTTCACCGACCTCTACGAGCTGACCATGGTCCAAGCCTACGTGGCCGAAGGGATGGACGGTGAGGCCACGTTCAGCCTGGCGGTGCGCGGGTTGCCGCCACGCCGCAATTTCTTGTTGGCCTGTGGCCTGGCCCAAGTACTCGCCCATCTGGAATCGCTGAGTTTTTCCGATGACGACCTCACCTATTTGAAATCATTGGGGGCATTTTCTCCCGACCTTTTGGCCTGGCTTCAGGATTTCCGCTTTACCGGCGATGTTTTCGCGGTGCCTGAGGGAACCCCGGTGTTCGCCGACGCGCCGATCTTGGAAATCACGGCGCCGCTGCCCCAGGCGCAATTGGTGGAAACGTTCGTCATCAACCAAATCCACCTGCAGACTCTGATCGCATCGAAAGCCGCCCGGGTCGTGGCGGCCGCCCAGGGCCGCAATGTGGTGGAATTTGGTGCCCGGCGCATCCACGGCACCGGTACGGCGATTCAGGCCGCCCGGGCGAGCTTTATCGCCGGGGTAACGGCAACGTCGAATGTGGCCGCCGGCCAAGAATTCGGAATACCGGTGGTCGGCACCATGGCCCACAGCTACGTCCAGGCGTTCGAAACCGAGAGCGAAGCGTTCCGCGCCTTTACCAGCCATTTCCCGGCAACCACCCTGGTGGTCGACACCTACGATACATTGGCAGGTGTCCGGCGCGTGGTTGGCCTAAGCCGTGAATTGGGGACGGAATTCCATGTCCAGGCGATTCGCCTTGATTCCGGCGACCTTGCCGCCCTGGCCAAAGCGTCACGCAAGATTCTGGACGACGCCGGGTTGGCCGGTGTTTCAATCTTTGCCAGCGGCGGCCTGGACGAAGACGCCATCGCCGATGTCGTGGCCGCCGGCGCACCCATTGATGCCTTCGGTGTCGGCACGCGCATGGGGGTGTCGGCCGATGCCCCGTCGCTGGAAATCGCCTACAAGCTGGCGGAATTCGCGGGCCACGGCAGAGTAAAGCTGGCGCCTGGAAAGGCCGTGTTGCCGGGCAGAAAGCAAGTGTTCAGAGCCCAAGAAGGCGGCGTTTATGTGGGCGACACCATCGCCCGTGCCGACGAAACATTGGCCGGTACACCGCTGCTCCACCAGGTCATGAAGGCCGGCGTCAGGACGGCCCGGGAAAAACCGTTGGCGGACATTCAGGCCTATGCCGAGGAGCAGATCGCGGCCCTTCCCCCTGCCGTGCGCCGGATCGCAGCCGCCAAACCCGCGTATCCGGTTTCGGTCAGCCCCGCTTTGAGCGATTACAAACGCCGGGTCGAAGCCGCGATTGCGGGCTGATCCGCTTGGCATAGGCCCGAACCTTGGTTGCGAACGCCGTCTGATCACCGGGCGTTTCAAGCGCCGCTTCTTCGATGATCGGCAGATCCGGCATCCCCAGCACCAGCGCCCGGGCAAACATTCCTTGGGACTTTGACCCTCGCCCCTGAACGGTGACGCCCAGGCCGCACGATGGCGACCCGGCCTTCAGTACAAATCCGGACAAACGCAAATTCGCCAGGCCCTGGACCCGCTCGGCCGCCCATTTGGTCGCGGCCTCTGTGTGATCGGTTTCACCAGTCACCGACATCAGCCGGACGTCACCATCCGTCAAGGCCACCAGCTGGATGGGCGCCCGCGGCACGCCCAGGCCAAATTCGATTTCTGGGCACACCGGGATTAACTCTGCCCAAGGCGCCAGGCCGGTTACGAAAATGGAGTGCGTGTGGCCGCCGTCGTGGCGCACCGGGTCACCCATCAGGCATTGGGAAACGCCGATCCGGGGAGTCACGCGCCCAACAACGGGTACGATCCATCGTCGTCGTGGACTTCGGCGCCCGTGAGCGGCGGATTGAACACGCAAATGAAGCGCATGTCGGTGTGCGTGCGGACAATGTGTCTTTCGTGGCCATCCAACGCATAAAGGCTGCCGGGCCCCAGGGCGTGCGTTAGGCCGCTGACCAAATCTTCGATCTCGCCGGTGCCTTCGATGCAATACACCGCCTCCAAATGGTTGGCGTACCACAGGGTGGTTTCGGTGTCCGCCGGCATCACCGTGTCGTGCATGGAAAATCCCATGCCGTCACGTTTCAGCAGCAAACGCCGGCTGGCAAAATTGGGCCCCCGGACATCCCGCTCGGTTTCCAAAATCTCGTCCAGGGGTCGTAAAATCATCAACTCCGTCCTTCTGAATTCGCGTTTTACAGTTTGTACTTTTCGGTGACCCACGGTTCGGCTTCGGAGGCGGCGCGCCATGTTCGCATTGTCGCGCTGTCCCAAACCGTATCGCTGTACGCCTGGGCCACCCCATCCAGCGTGATGCCATAGGTTATGAGCCGGGAAATCACCGGCGCGAACATGGCGTCGGCGATCGTGAAATCTCCGTATAAATATCCGTTCCCTCCACCGAAGCGCGTCCCGCATTCGCCCCATACCTCGATCAAGCGGCGAACGTCGCGGTCGATTTCATGGCTTATTGGCACGCTGCGCCCAACGCCGCGCAGGTTCATTGGCATGGCATCGCGCAAAGCGGTGAACCCCGAATGCATTTCCGCCGACACCGACCGAGCATGGGCGCGGGCGGGGCCCTCGACCGGCCACAATGCGGGGTGGCGCTCCTCCAGGTACTCGCAGATGGCCAAGGAATCCCAAATCGTGACGTCGCCGTCGTGCAGAATTGGCACCAACCCGGCCTTGGAGTGCTTCAGGATTTTTTCGCTCCAATTGTCCACGTACAGAGGGATCACGGTTTCATCGAACGGCGCGCCGATTTCGGCCAACGCCAACCAGGCGCGCAGGGACCACGACGAATAGTTTTTGTTGCCAACCACCAAGTGCAGCACGGGCGCCTCGATTCTTGAATGACGAATGTGGGCGGACGTTATACTCCCTGCACGGTGTCATGAGGAACGATTGAATGGAAAATCCTTTACGTCTGATCGAACCCAGCGAGTCCGATGTGCCGGTGTGGACCGTCTCCGCAGATGGGCTGGAGTCGTGGCTTGACGCCCAAACTGCCCCTGTCGCTGATTGGGTACGGCGTCACCGTTTCGAAGCCAAGCCCGGCGTCCATCTGACGGTACCCGGTGACGCGGGCGCGGTGGCTGGTGTCGTTCTGGGTGTCACCGACCCCATTGACCTGTGGGATAGCGCGGGGCTGTCCGGTGGGCTGGGGCCGGGATCCTATCGCCTGGATGTTACCCCCGAACGCGCCACCCAGGCGGCCCTGGGCTGGGCCCTGGGTTGTTACGAATTCAAGCGTTACAAGGCGGCCGGGGACTCCGGCGATGGGGCCGCCCACGGCCCGAGGGTGGCGAGGCCCAGACCATGCGGGGGGATGTCCCGGTCGATGTTGAAAAGTTGAGGTAGGTGTCGCTCTCCTGGGGCCGTTAGGCTCCGGGTGCTGCAAACCCAAAAGGGAGAACGACACCATGGGAAATAATATCCGTAGTTCCAGCCGCCCGAAAGCCCTT
>JAKZSO010000071.1:0-9170 GCA_047517625.1 Alphaproteobacteria bacterium | reverse complement strand
AGCTCAGCATGAGGGGACGAGTTGAACACCCCCTCCCTTTTTCATCGAACACCCCCTCCCTTTTTCATCGAACACCCCCTCCCAAACCCTCCCCCGCAAGCGGGAGAGGGGACAAGCCGCGATCTAGCTTTTTCGTGCGATCAGATTCACGTTGTGAGGCACCACGATCTGCTCTTGTTGCTCTGACGATCAGATTCACGCGCCCCAGTGCTGCGGAGCAGCGACTCGGGAAAAGAGGCGCGATCTGGCGTTTTTCGTGCGATCAGATTCACGCGCCCTCAGAAGGCGCGATCTGATCTTGCGTAGCAATCCCGCAACTGTGACTGCTAGTGTTCGCTCGAGGTTTGCGATTCCCCAGGGGCGGTCTAAATATATGTGGAAGGGTAGAGGCGATCTGGGCCATGCTTGGAGGCCGGGGCCTCCCGGAAGCTGCGCCACAAAATCTAAGGAGTCATGCATGACCGTCGAGGCAATTCTGAAAAACAAGGGGCGTGACGTCGCGACGATCACGCCCACCGCAACAACCATGATGGCCGCCGGCATGATGAAGGAGCGCAGGATCGGAGCCCTTGTGGTTCTTGACGAGGGGAAGGTTTTGGGGATCATCACCGAGCGCGATATCGTCAATGCGGTTGTGGACCGCGGGGGCGCAGCCCTCGGTGACATGGTTGCCAACGTCATGCCGCCAAACGTGGTGTCGTGCAAGCGCGATGATTCTCTGAAATCGATTATGGAAAAGATGACCGTGCATCGGACCCGGCACCTGCCCGTCATTGAAAATGGCGCGTTGGTCGGCCTGGTGAGCATCGGTGACGCTGTCAAAAAACGCCTCGAGGAAGCCGAACTTGAAGCCGGCGTCTTGCGCGACGCCTATATAGCCCGCGGCTAGGGCCGGAAAGATGGAGACTTGATTCTGGTCTGCTTCAACGCCTGAGCTTGCCCAATGCATTGTGAAATACGCTAGGGTGCCGCCATGCCCGACGCCCCGTCGCCCAATACGCTGACCCTAACCGCCGAGGACGGCCACGCCTTCGCTGCCTACAGCGCTGGCTCCAATGATGTCTCCGCGCCGGGTCTGGTGGTTATTCAGGAGACTTTCGGCGTAAACCCTCACATTCGCGCCGTGTGCGACGGCTTTGCCGCCAAAGGCTTCCGGGTGGTGGCCCCGGCCTTGTTCGACCGGGTTCAGCCTGGCACCGAACTGGAATACGGCGAAAAAGGCTTCAAGGTCGGCGTCGGGTTGCGCCAATTGATCCCCATTGAATATTCCATGATGGATATCGCTGCCTGCGCCCTGCATCTTGGGCCCGCGGTTGCGGTGGTCGGCTACTGCTGGGGCGGCACTCTGGCCTGGGTCGGCGCCCAGCGGCTGGATATCCGGGCCGCGGTCGGCTATTACGGCGGCGGCATTACGAGCCACTTGGACGCCGACCTGGATTGCCCGGCGATGCTCCACTTTGGTGGCGATGACACCGCGATCACCCCTGGCGACATCCTGACCATTCAAAAGGCCTACCCCCAGGCGAAAATCCATTCCTACGCGGGCGCGGGCCACGGGTTTAACCGCGAGCCGGATGCTGAATACACAGCCCTGGCCTTGGAACGCACCTTGGATTTTCTGGGAAAATAGGCGGCCCCGCCCCTGTTCCACTTTTAGCGTCTAGGCCCCGACCGTGTCGTCGCCCTCACTGCCGTTTGATCCTAGCAGACGCTGGATGCTGTCCCGGCGCAGAAAGGCCAGGGTCAGGGACAGAGCCAACAAGACTCCGGCCGGGATCCATTCGACATACTCCGCGTTGACGAAATGCGTTCCCAGCGCGCCGGTCATCACGGCCGCCAGCCACAAGCCGCCAAACGCCGCGATCCGCGGGATCAGGACCGCTATCGCGCCGGCGATTTCCGCGGACCCAACCGCGTACATGAACCAACCCGAGTATCCCCAGTTGGCGAAAGACTCCGCCATCATCGGGTTGCCGGTGAGTTTCGTTGCGCCGGCCATCGTGGATGCCAGCGCCAGCAAGGCGCTGATTCCCCAGGGGCCCCAACGCCTGATTTTCGATTGTTCCGCCATTTTCTCTCTCCTATTGGCCCCTGGGCCTGGGAACCAAGGCCGGTTCCTGTCCTAACTTACAGTAACTAGCACTACAATAGGATCCGACGAGCGGTGCACAAGGAGGCACATCCATGAGCCTAGGTCACACCGAGGGAACCGCCGCGAACCCCACCGCGAAAACGGGTGAGGTCTGCCCCATGCGCGAGGTTTTGGCGCGGGTGGGCGACAAGTGGACCGTGATGGTGGTGCGCAATCTGCGCGACGAGCCGAAGCGGTTCAGCGCCCTGCGCCGGGACATCGACGGCATCTCCCAACGCATGTTGACCCGGACCTTGCGGGGGCTGGAGCGCGACGGGCTCGTCACCCGCACCGTGCATCCCACCGTGCCGCCCCAGGTGGAATACGATCTGACGCGGCTGGGGCGGACGTTGCTGGACCCCATTCTTGCCTTGGCCACCTGGGCGTACCAAAACCGCGCCGCCGTCCAAACCGCCCGCACGGAATATGATGCAGAGCAGATCGTGGGTGCTGAACCCACGTGAATCTGGTCGACGAAAGAGAGCAGATCGTGGGTGCGTCGTGCGGAAAGCGCGCACCAAGCGAGTACCACGTGAATCTGATCGAAAGAAAAGAGCAGATCGTGGCGCGTCGTGCGGATAGCGTGCATCCAGGGATGCCCACGTGAATCTGATCGTAAGAAAAGAGCAGATCGTGGTGCGTCGTGCGGATAGCGCGCACCAAGCGAGTGCCACGTGAATCTGATCGCACAGCCATCCGTTTCAGGAGCGGCCCTCAATCATGGCCCTTGACGTCATCATCACCGGCGCGACTGGCATGGTCGGCAAAGGTGTGCTTTTGGAATGCCTGGAGATGTCGCCTCGGTGCTATCCATCAGCCGCCGCTCGGTCGGCTTGGAGCACCCGAAACTACGAGAAGCCATTTTGGCCGACGTCACGCAACTGCATCAGGTGGAAGCGGACATCGCCAGCGCCGACGCCTGTTTCTTTGGCCTTGGGGTTTCATCCGCTGGGAAGTCCGAGGCCGACTACCGGGCGTTGACCTATGACCTGACCATGGCGTTCGCCCGTGGCCTCACCGCCGTCAACCCTGACATGACGTTCTGTTACGTCAGCGGCTCCGGCACCGATGCCAACGGCCGGTCGATGTGGGGGCGGGTGAAGGGCGAGACGGAAAAGGCTTTGTTGGCGTTGCCCTTCAAGGCGGCCTTTATGTTCCGCCCCGGGCTGATCCAGCCCATGAAAGGGGTCAGGCCCACGAGCCGGCTCTTCAGCGTGATGCTGACGGTGCTGGGGTTCGTGTTTCCCGTCGCCCGCCTAGTGTGGCCGAACGCCGTCACCAATACGGAGCGCATCGACCAAGCGTTCATCCATGCCGCGCTTAACGGCTACGACAAGCCAATCCTCGCCCCCGTCGATATCAACCGTCTGGCCGCGCGCCCGCATTCCTAGGCCTCAGGCGTGCCTAAGGGGGTGAATAACCATCACTGCAATCGGGCGACCGCGACGATGACCCCGAACGGCTGGCTTGCAATAACGACACTAAGGTAGTCGCGCCAGGCCCCGATGAACTGGTAATTGTGGTTGCCTCTTTCGGCCTTGAGCGGGCCCAAGTCGAGGAAATCGACACCTAACCCCGCTGCTAACGGATTGCGCGAGCGGGAAAGGAATACGTGCAGGCCGGGGGCGCGGACGATCTCAAAATCCTCGAGACGCACCAGCCCCCGGCCATTATCGAGATCAAAAATCAGGGCGATACCCGTGGCCTGGTGGAGGCCGTCCGCACCGGCAATTGCTCCCGTTCGCCCGGGGGAAAGCTCGTCCATGATGTCCGGCTGGATCATCTCTTCGCTCAGCTCGGTCAGTGGCCAAGCCAGGGCGTCAGTGGTCATTTGGCGCTCCATGGCCGCCTTTTCGTCCGCCGACATCGCGCCCAGAACCGCCTCGGGCGGAATTTCGAAATCCTGTGCCGGCGCAGCCCCTGCCGCGACAAGCACCAGCGCCGCGAAAACGCCAACGAATTTGACCGTCATTTCGGCACGTCCTTTCTGTCGGTATTGTGGCCCAACTCTGGGCGCATCACAAATTCCCGCCTGTTCGCTCGCCAATATTTGCTACGGTCCCGATTCGAAAATTCGGGGCCCCGAGGCAATGGTCGAATTTAAACGGGAATTGCAGCAATCCAACGGCCAGCATTTCGTCTATGTGCGGCCGTTGGGTGACGCCACCGACGACGATTGGGTCGACTATTTCACCACCCAATTTGACACTACCCCGGTTGCGGAATTCTTCATGCTGGTGGACTTGGTGGGGATCGAAGACAGCATCGGACTGGAAGGATTTACGCGCCTGTCCGACCTGATCAAGGCCCAAGGTTTTCGCCGCACCCGCATTGCCGTGCTGCCTCCCAACGAACACTATCCGGCTTTGGCAAAAATTTTCAGCTTTGCCGCAGGATCGCGAGACTTGGATTTCAAGATCGAATTGTTTCGGGACCGCGCCGCCGCCGAGGAATGGCTGGGGGCTCAATAAGCGCGGCGGCGGGAAAAGTCCTAAGAGAGAACCGATAAGCAGCCGTGATGCACGATCAGTTTCAGCGTAAGCTGGCTTCGATGTTGCCGCCGTCCACGGTGAGAGTCGCCGCCGTGGTCTTGCGGGCCAGGGCCAAAGCGACGAAAGCCTGGGCCACATCACCGGCCAGCACTTCGCGTTTCAGCAGGTTGCCGGTGCGCAGGTATTCGTCTGGCGTCAGCCCCCGGGCTTTGGCGCGCTCTTCCAAGAAGCCATCGGCGAAAATACCGGTGTTGACCCGGTCGGCGTTGATTGCGTTTGAACGAATTCCGGCGGCGCCGTATTCCAGTGCGTATTGCTTGGCCAAGAACAACGTCGCGGCTTTGGGCAGGCCGTAGGGGCCGAAGCCGGGGCCGGGATTGACCGCCTGTTTCGAGGCGTTGAACAGCAGCGCGCCACCGGTGCCCTGGGCCAGCATCACCCGCACGGCGTTTTGGGCCACGGTTTGGTGGCCCCAGAAATTGAGCTCGAAGCTTTTGCGCAGGACTTCGTCGTCAACGCTGGCGATATCCCCCTGCCAGGCCGCCCCGGCATTGGAGACGATGATATCGACACCGCCATAGGTTTCGCAAACGGCGTCGAAGGCGGCGCGGACGCTTTCCGGGTTGGTAACGTCGCACGCCAAGCCCAAGCCGCCGACTGTGTCGGTGACGGACGTGGCAGCACGCAGATCAAGATCCAGAACCGCGACTTCCGCGCCCTGGGCGGCGAACGCTCGTACGGAGGCGGCGCCGATGCCACCGGCGCCGCCGGTGACCACGGCAACCTGCCGGGCCAGCGGTTGCTCCGCCGCCTTGGACAGCTTGGCTTGTTCCAGGGACCAGTATTCGATATCGAACATGGCCGCTTCGTCCACCGGCTTGTATGTGCCGATGGCCTCGGCATCGCTGATGACTCGGGCCGTGTTCTCGGCAATGTCGGCGGCGATGGCGGCGGCGGCGGCGTTGGCCCCGGCGCCAAACAGCCCCAGGCCCGGCACCAGCACCACACGGGGCATCGGGTCTAGCTCGGTTTTCGCGGGCTCGCGCACCCCGTCGTTGCGGCCGAAATAGGCGTGATAATCGGCGGCATATTTGTCCACGGCGGCGCGGGCGCCATCAGTGAAATTGTCCGAACCCGCCGGCGGGGTGACCAGGGGGAAATTCTTGGTTCGAATGGCGTGGTCGGGGGTGACAACGCCGACCTGGGAGTAGCGCGCGATATCAGCGCCATTCACATAGTTCAGCACGGGAGCGGAAGTGCGGAAATCCAAAATCATGCGCACCGGATCGGCCACCGAGGAATCGCCATGGACGGCTAGAAGCCCGCGAACGATGGGGGCGATGTCTGCCGCGGGCGAAGGTGTCGGAAGTGCGGCGCTGGGGAAGGTTTTAGACCCGGCCACCTCGATGCGGTCTTCGGCCAAGGTCACCAGATCGACCATGCGCTCATAGGCTTCTCTGGCCGTGGCGCCAAAACTGAAAATGCCGTGCTGGCGCAGGATCATGCCTTGGACATCCGCATTGGCCTCGAAGACTTCAGCCGCCGCCAGAGCCAAATCGAACCCCGGCTTCACATAATCCACCAACGCCACCCGATCTCCATAGACGTCCGCCAGCAGCGTTTGGTCATCCGTTTGGTCCGTGAGCGCCAGAACCGCGGTGGAATGGGTGTGATCGACAAACTTGTGGGGCAGAAACGCATGGAGCAACGTTTCGACGGAGGGATTGGGCGAGCCCGGGTCGATCAGCGCGCTGCGCTGAAACCGCACCATGTCTTCATCGGATAGCTCGGTGAACCCGCGCAATTTCAGCAACGCGCCCATGCGCACAGCGGGCAGCCCGGCGGGCTCGATCTCGGCCATATCCCAGCCGGAACCCTTGACGCAAAGCACGTCGCAGTCGTCGCCCAGCAGATCGGTCACGGTCGTCTTCACCGAGGTATTGCCGCCGCCGTGCAGCACCAGCAGCGGGTCGCGGCCCAGCAGCCGGGTGGTGTAGACCCGCAAAGCCAGATCTTCGTTGATGCCGTCCGCGCCATAACGCTTCACATACTCGGCGGCTTCGCTGCCGGACCATGTCGATTTCACTCGCCCTGCTCCTGTGCGAACTCCGGGTACAGAGCCGCCAGCCCGCCACCGTTGGGGTCGGCGACGCCGCGCTCGGTGATGATCCCGGTGACCAGCCGCGCCGGGGTCACATCAAAGGCGGCGTTGGCCGCCTTGCTGCCCTTGGGGGTCACCTGAACCGTGGTCACCGATCCGTCCTCGCCGAGCCCCGCGACATGCGTGACTTCGCGTTCGTCACGTTCTTCGATGGGGATGTCGTGGACGCCGTCGGTGATCGACCAGTCGATGGTTGAGTGCGGCAGCGCGGCATAGAAAGGAATGTTGTTGTCGTGGGCGGCCAGGGCTTTGAGGTAAGTTCCGATTTTGTTGCAGACGTCGCCCGAGCCCGTGGTGCGGTCGGAGCCGGTGATGCACACATCGACCCGGCCGTGCTGCATCAAGTGCCCGCCGGCGTTGTCGGCGATGACCGTGTGCGGGATGCCGTGCTGGCCCAGTTCCCACGCGGTCAGCGAAGCGCCTTGATTGCGCGGCCGGGTTTCGTCCACCCAGACATGCACGCGGACGCCGGAGTCGTGCAGCGTGTAGATGGGGGCCAGCGCCGTGCCGTAATCCACCGTCGCCAGCCAGCCGGCGTTGCAGTGGGTGAGGATGTTCAGCGCCGCGCCCGCCTTGTTGAGGTCGATCGACAGGTCGTTGAACACGCGTGCCCCGTGTTTGCCGATGGCCCGGCAGGACTCAACGTCGTCGTCGGCGATCTTGGCGGCGGTTTCATAGGCCGCATCAACCCGTTTCTCTGGCGGCAATTCCTCTAGCACGCCGGCCATGTGGTCCAGGGCCCATTTCAGATTGACTGCGGTTGGCCGGGACGCCAGTAAAGCCTTGGACGCCGACTTGAGCCCGGCATCCGACGGCTCCGCGGCCATGGCCAGCGCCATACCGTACGCCGCCGTGGCGCCGATCAGTGGCGCGCCCCGCACCTGCATGGTTTTGATGGCGGCGATTGCGTCGTCGACGGAGCGCAGTTCCACGGTGACGAATTCGTGGGGCAGCCGGGTCTGGTCGATGATCTCCACCGTGCGGCCATCGCCGCCCAGCCAGATGGTGCGGTATGGCGTGCCGCCCACGTTCACTCGCCCTCGAACTCCACCAGGGTCAGGACGGAGACGCCCGTCTCCTCCAGGCGCTTGCGGCCACCGAGGTCAGGCAAATCGACGACGAACGAGGCCCCCGCAATGTCGGCCCCCGCCTGGCGCAACAGTGTAATGGTGGCCAGTGCCGTGCCGCCGGTGGCGATCAGGTCGTCCACCACCAGGACTTTTTGCCCGCTGGTGACTGCATCGGTGTGAATTTCGACGGTGTCGGTGCCGTATTCCAATGCGTATTCCTGGCCGATGGTCTCCCACGGCAGCTTGCCTTTCTTGCGCACCGGGATGAACCCCACCGACAGCTGATGCGCCACCGCGCCGCCGATGATGAAGCCCCGGGCCTCGATCCCCGCCACCGCGTCGATGGTGTTGCCGGTGAACGGCTGGACCAGATCGTCGATGAGCTTGCGAAAACCAAAGGGGTCTTGGAGCAACGTGGTGATGTCGCGAAACATGATCCCCGGTTTGGGGTAATCGGGAATCGTGCGAATGCGGGATTTCAACGGCATGGGCAGGCTCTGGCAGTTCAGGCGTTCAGGGCGCGCCCGGCAACCGCGTCCAATTTGGCGGCCATGGCGGGATCGCGAGCGTCGGGGGCGGTGATGATGGCGGTATCCAGCGAATGGTCGCATCCCGCGGGGCACACCGCGGGGCGGTCGCTTAATGCCGGTGCGGTGGCTTTCACCAACGACCGGGCGTGGTCGGCATTGGCGGTAAGCACGCGGATGATGTCGGCGACTTGAACATTGTTATGGTCCGGGTGCCAGCAGTCGTAATCCGTGACCATGGCCACGGTGGCGTAACAAATCTCCGCTTCCCGGGCCAATTTGGCCTCGGGCATGTTTGTCATGCCGATGACGTCGCAGCCCCAGGCCCGGTAGAGTTCGGATTCAGCCAGGGTCGAGAACTGCGGGCCTTCCATGGCCAGATATGTTCCGCCCCGGACTGCTGTGACGCCGACGGATTCGGCCGCAGCCTCTAGGGCGTCGCCCAGGCGCGGACACACCGGGTGGGCCATGGACACATGGGCCACGAGGCCGGGGCCGAAAAAGCTTTTGTCCCTTGCAATCGTGCGGTCGATGAACTGGTCGACGATGACGAAAGTGCCGGGGGAGAACTCCTCCTTGAACGAGCCCACCGCCGAGACGGAAATAATGTCGGTGACACCGGCCCGTTTTAGCGCGTCGATGTTGGCCCGGTAGTTCACACCATTGGGGGGCAGCTTGTGGCCGCGCCCGTGGCGGGGCAGGAACACCATGGCCTGACCGTCCAGCTCACCGAACATTAGATCGTCCGAGGGCGCACCAAAGGGCGAATTCACGGCTTCCCAGCCGGTG
>JAKZSO010000070.1:0-16930 GCA_047517625.1 Alphaproteobacteria bacterium | reverse complement strand
GGTCCAACCAGCCCGCCCTTTTTTGTGCGTGTGAATGGTGACGCATGACTGGCCGGCTGGATAATCAGGTTTGATTACCCTCCAGCGGCGGGTTCATATTGAAAGCAGCGGGTTGATTCCGCTCCGTAGAACTCCTCACACACCTCCTTCGTGACCGGCATTCCGGTGCCGGCGACAAACGCCATGACGTAATCCAGCAGCGCATTTAGTGACCGGGCCGACAGATTGCGCTCCGCCTTGAAAGGTTTGTCATTTCCCATTTGCTCAGCTGTCGCGCCGTAGCAGCGGTCGTCCGTATAGGCCATGCGGTCGTAATGGGGCATTGCCGTGCCCGGAATTCCGCATTTGATGAACGTTTCAAAGGTCTCACGGTCCAAAAGGCTAAGCCGCAGATTCGCGCCCTGGGGCGCCCGCTCGTCCTCGCCCAATCCGTCCCCTGCCCAGCCATGGCAGCGGATACAATTCGCCCCACCTTGACCCCATGTTCGTTTTCCCAGTGAAAAATTCTGGCTATTTGCGGTCGAGGAAAACGCGACCGCGGCGGCGCCCAGCACCGCGGCCGAAAGCAAAACCGCCGCCGCGCGTTTCGCCCATCTTGAAGTTAACGAAGTTAACATGTCAGATCCTTTGCTAAACGTGTCCCAACACGCCGGTACAATATCAGGCCGACGCAAGTTGGCTCAACAGTGTGTGAGGCGCTTGACATCTTACGCCAGGGAAATACTCTTGCAGTGTGGCGGAGTTATGGCGGGGACGATGGGTATGAAAATTTGGAATGGGCCCTTTTCGTGTTTATTGGTGGTGGCGCTTTTTGCGCGTGTGCCGGGGGTTGGCTTGGTGCAGGTAGGCAACGCTCAGGAACCCGGGAACCCGCCCGAGCAAGAGGTCGCCGACGGCACGGAAGCCTACGTTTGGTCTATCTGGGATCTAACGCTTGGCGATCACGCCAAGGAATTGGATTTCGCCAATTACACCGATTTTTCCTGCGGAACCAATGGCGGCCCGCCATCCACAGCGTTGGAAGGCTGGGTCGGCTTTGCTTTGTGTCCGGCGGAACCGGAAACTGGGTACCACGAAGTCTATTTCCGGTACGACGACACACTCGAATACTGGGCGCTCGCGGGCAACTTGCCGATCCGGGCCCGGCGGTACCGCAGCACGACCGCGTACGACCTTCCCATCGTCGTTTCAGGGTTGTTCGATGATGACGGATTTTTGATGGGCATTCGAATCGTTACCGATCAGCGGTCGGACAGAAATCATTTCGACGACATCGAAATGCGTCAGCGAGCTTTCACGCTGCGCAACTTTTTGTCCGGACGGTACAACAACGATTTCGCTTGGTCGTGCGTTAAAGCGGAACCGGAAGAGGGCGAGGAACCGTTTCAGAAAATTTTCATCAAGGATCGATGTGACCGGCTTGATGAGGACCGCGGTGTGAATACGCATCTGGCGGCCGATTATTACCGGCGGCCGGGGCAGGCGGGCATGAACATCCGCATCGAGGGAAGGACGGTCGAGGGGGAGTTTTGGAGTGAGACTCGGCTGGAGGAATTCCTGGTTACGGAAATCCCCGACCGCGAAGCGCGCTTGGCGGCGGTCGCCAACATTGTCCACGAGGTCCCGGAACTGGTGTTGCGGGCGCGGAATTGCCCGGGTTGTGATTTCTTTGAGGTGGATTTAACCCGGGCCGATCTGCGGGGTGCGAATTTAGCAGGAGCGAATTTGGAAGGCGCCATCCTTCACGACGCCAACCTTTCCGGCGCCAACCTGGAGGGAGCCAATCTGACGGGCGCCATCCTTAACAAAGCCGATCTGAAACGGGCGAATTTGATCGGCGCCGACCTGTCTTTTACGCTGCTTTTTGAGGCCCGCCTGGACGGAGCCGACGCCACCGGCGCCAATTTCCAGGAAGCCAGAATGGCACGGGTGCAGTTGATCAATGGGACCTTCGATGACGCGAATTTCAAGTGGGTCGATATGCGCGAGGGACGCTTGGGTGCGGCCAGCTTTCGCAATGCCGATTTAACCGGTGCGTGGCTTCATGTTTCCCAATTGACCAGGGCGGATCTGACCGGGGTGATCGCGATCGGGACCAGTTTCTACAACGCGGACATGGTGAAGGCCAATTTCTCGGAGGCCGATTTGACCGAGGCCGATTTAAGGCAGACGGATTTGCGGGAAACGGATTTCTCCAATTCGAACCTAACCAACGCCTATTTGACCTCGGCGTTGCTCTTGGAGGCGATTTTCACCGGGGCGACCACGACGGGGGCGGAATTTCCCCCGGGATTTGTGCCGGACTAGGGCCTCAAGGGTTGATCCCGAACAAAGACCCGCGAATGGCCAGATAATTTTCGGCCGGGTTATAGAGCGCCACCGCCAGCCCCAAATCTGCTGCCGTCAAGCGGCCCATCGCGGCCAGCAATCCGTAGCTGGCGACCAATTCGTCGCGCCGCGCGGTGACCAGCGCTACCTGGGCGTTCAGCAATTGTTGCTCGGCGTTCAGAACGTCAAGCCGGGTACGGGCGCCCACCTGCTCTTCTTGGCGGACACCTTCGACCGCGACCAAACTGGCGCGGACTTGGTCGCTGCGTGAAACGATCCCGGCCCGGGCCACGGCCAGTTGTTGCCAAGCCTGGGTGACCGAGGCCTGGACGGTGCGGCGTGAGTCTTCCAATTGAAACAGGGATCGCGCGTTAGTTTCCACCGCCGAGCGAATGGTGGCGAACTCCGCGCCAGACTGGTACAGGGGTAAGGACAACGACAGCGTGACTGACGAAGAAAGAGCAGGGGTCAGGTTGACCGCCCGATTTTCAGACCGGGTCGACCGGGCGCTCAAACTCACCGTTGGCAAGCGCGCGGCCTGGGCGGTTTCGACGCCGATGCGGGCAGCAGCCTCGGAAAATTCCGCCGACAATATGGCCGGGTTTTCAGCCAAGCCGATCGCAATCGCCTGTTCCAAAGTCAAAGGGATCAAATCTGTCAGGGCTTCGGGAACCTCCAACTGCCCCGGCGCCACGCCGACAATGCGCTCGAACGTGGCCAGGCTGTTCAGCAGGGATCCTTCGGATTGGATGCGCGACGCGGTAGATGCCGACACCACCGCTTCCGACTGGGCGATATCGGTGACGGTGGCATCGCCCAGCTCAAAACGGTTGCGGGTCGCCTGAAGCTCGGTGGTCAGGACCTGTTCGTTGGAGCGGTTTAGCTGCAGCACCGCTTGATCGCGAAGCACGTTGATATAGGCGGACACCGCGGAGGAAAGCACCTGTTGCTCGGTGCTGAGCAAGCCCGCCCGGCCCGCGAGAATATTGATTTCGGCTTGGTCGATCTCGGCAGTGATGCGGCCACCCCGGTACAGGGTTTGATTGATCGTGAGCGTCAGGCTGGCCGGGGTCGAATTGACGCTCGTGTTGGCCGCGGTATTGGACCGGCCGATCGATGTTGAAAGGGTTACCGAGGGACGGCGCCCGGCCAGGGCTTGGGCCACGGCCTCGTCTTGGGCGCGCAGGGAGGCACGCTGGGCTTCCAGCGTCGGATTGGCGGCGTAGGTCAACGCCAGCACTTCGTTCAGGGTCTCCGCCCCGGCGGGGGCGGCGGACAGGGTTGCGGCCAATGTGGCTGCAACCGCTGCGGCTCGGGCATTCATCCAGTGGCTGGGCATCCATCGTCTCCCTAGTGCCGGGCGCTTGGGGTCCTCGGCTTGTGGCTTTGAATTGGTAGGTTGGCTCGGTCGGGCCGGTATACAAGGCCCCGGACTATTCGCAGCGCCTCATTCTACTCGTGGCGGAGCGCCTCTATCGGGTCCAGGTGTGCGGCCTTGCGGGCGGGATAGTAGCCGAAGAAAATTCCCACGGCAGCCGAGAAACCGAACGCCAGTAGAACAGAGCTGCTTTCCAGCCGCAGCGGCCAATCGCCCAAGGCCGCGGCGGCTTGGGAGCCGGTCGCGCCGATGATGATACCGATGACTCCGCCGATCGCTGAAATCACCACGGCTTCGATCAGGAACTGGGTGAGGATATCGCCCCGGGACGCGCCCACAGCCATGCGCACGCCGATCTCGCGGGTGCGTTCGGTGACCGACACCAGCATGATGTTCATGATGCCGATGCCGCCGACGATCAGGGAAACCGAGGCCACGGCAGCCAGTAACAGGGCCATCATCCGCGATGAATCCTGGCGCGCGCCCAAGATTTCTGAAATGTTGCGAATACGGAAATCGTCGTCTTGGCCCGGGGTCAATCCGTGGCGCTGGCGCAGCAGTTCGGCGATGGCGATTTCAACGTAGGACACCAAGTCCGAAGTTTGGGCCTTTATGTAGATCGTTTGCACGTTGTCACCCGCGCCGTTTCTGCCGCCCACGATCCGTTGTTTGGCGGTTTTCAGGGGCACGAACATGATGTCGTCTTGGTCCTGACCAAAACTGGATTGGCCCTTGGCTGTCAGCGTACCGATGACCTCGAACGGCACCCGTTCCACGCGGATCACCTGGCCCACCGCTTCCCCGTTGGGAAACAAATTCTCGGCGACCGTTTCGCCTATCAGAACGACTTTCGCGCCCCCGGCAATTTCCCATTCCTCGAACTGGCGGCCTTCGGCAACGGTCCAATCTCGCACAGGCATATAGGAATTGGTGATGCCTTCGATGCTGGTGTGCCAATTGGCATTGCCGAATACCACTTGACCCTGGCCGCGAACCGTCGGCGCGGCGAAGAGAATTTCAGGGATCTCGGTGAACATGGCGTCTGCGTCCGCCGCCGTTAGCGCCGCCCGGGTGCCGGCACCTTGCTGGACGCCGCCACGGCCCTGGGATGCTGACGAAACGATCAGCAGGTTTGAGCCAATGGATTCGATCACCGATTCAATCCCCTCCTGGGCCCCGGACCCCACCGCGACCATAATGATGACCGCAGCCACGCCGATTATCATTCCGAGCGCGGTAAGCACGCTGCGCAATACGTTGGCGCACAGGGATTGCAGGGCCGAAAAAAACGAGTCAAGTAGCGTCATGCGATTATTCCTTCATCCACCGCGGCGCCATGGCCGGCCTTTGGGATCGAAGCTGGTGGGTCGGGATGTTCATCGGAGACCACCAGACCATCGCGAAAATGCAGAACTCTGCGGGCATGATCGGCCACGTCTTTTTCATGGGTAACCAAAACTATCGTGATCCCCTTGGCGTTCAGGTCCGCCAGGACCCCCATAATTTCGATGCCGGTTTGGGTGTCTAGGGCACCCGTGGGCTCGTCGGCGAAAATCAGGGACGGGGCCCCAACCAAGGCGCGGGCGATGGCCACCCGTTGTTGTTGGCCGCCGGAAAGCTGCACCGGGCGGTGATCCATGCGGTCTTCCAGGCCGACTTCGCGCAGAGCTTCGACGGCAAATTCACGGCGGTCTTCTCTGGAAACGCGGCTATATGCCAAAGGCAATTCGACGTTTGCCAGCGCCGAGATGCGCGGTAACAAATTGAACGACTGAAAAACGAAGCCAATTTTTCCACTGCGGACCTCGGCCAGTTCGTCGGAGTCCAGGCCAGAAACGTCCCGGCCTTCCAGGCGATATCTCCCGGACGTTGGGACATCCAGACACCCCAGCAAATTCATGAAGGTCGTCTTGCCGGAACCGGACGGGCCCATCACGGCAATAAACTCGCCGGGATCCACCGAAACGGAAACGCCGTTCAACGCTTTCACGATGTGGGGACCAATCTGGTAGTGCTTGGTCAAGTCCTCTGTTTCGATAAGCGGAATCATCGATCAGACTTTAGAAGCCGAAGCGGAACCGGTTGCCGCCGCCGCCGGCGGCGGCGTTGGCTTGTGCCGCCAGGGTCGCTGCGCTTGCGCCGATCACGACCTGCTGGCCTTCAATCAAATCACCGCGCACCAATTCGGTGAAACCGGTATCGGAGATACCGACCGTCACGGTCATTGGTTGCGGAACACCAGCATCATCCAGCAGGAAAATCCGTGCCGTGCGGGTCACGATGGGAGCCGCCGGGGCCGCGTCTGGACCGCCTCCACCGCCGCCGCCTCGTCTTGTGCGCTGGCCATCGGCCCCTCCCGCCGGCGCCCCAGCCGCAACTGTTTGCCCTTGTGCCGCCTCATAAATTGCCTTTTGCTCGTCCGTCAAAAGCGGCAACAGAGCTTCTTCAAGCCGGGCAGCGAACCGCGCCTGAATTTCCTCAGCCGGCACGCCTTGCTGGCGCAGAGCGCCGAATTCCTGGCGCACATCCCCTAATCCCGCCTGAACCTCGGCGAGTTGTTCTTCGGTCAGATCCAGGCCCGGAGGAAGTTGATTGGCGATTCCGCCGCCGCCGCCGCCGCCGCGACCTCCTGCCGCCGCTCCGCCGCCGCCAGCAGGTGCGTCACCGCCCCCAGCCGCTGCATTGCCACCGCCAAAGCCGCCGTCTCCGCCGCCGCCAAATCCGTCGGCTGGGGCTCCGCCGCCACCACCGCCGCGCCCGGCTTGTTCCGGGGCCTCGAAGCCAAAGGGTTCAAACCGCAAAGCCGCATTGGGGATGCGTAAAACATCTTGGCGTTCGCTGACAATCATGCGGACGCTTGCGGTCAGGCCCGGCAGCAGCGCGAAATCGGGATTGGGCGCCGACACCACGACGATATATGTGACCACGTTTTGCACGGTTTTCGGTGCAAAACGGACTTGGGCGACGATACCGGTGAATTCGCGGCCAGGGTAAGAATCAACCGTGAAGGTTGTGCGCATGCCCTCGCGGATTATGCCGATATCGGCCTCGTCGACGCTGACTTCGACCTGCATGTTGCGCAGATTTTCGGCGATGGTGAACAGCGTCGCATTGGAGTTAGTGCTAGAGGCGGCTGTTTGGCCCTTTTCAACCGCGCGTTCGATAATGACGCCGTCCACGGGGGATCGCACCGCTGTATTCGCCAGTTCGATCCGTGCCGCCGCCAGGGAAGCTTCCCGCTGCTGCACCTGGGCGGTTGCGGTCACCACACCGGACTGGGCAATTTCCAGGGACGCCCGGCGACCGTCCAAGGTTGCCGTCTGGGCCATCAGATTGGAATTGATTTGATCAAAGGACGCCTGGGCCTGCTCAAACTGTGCCCTGGCCTGTTCCAGCGCGACGTTGGAAATGACTTTGCGCTCAAACAATTCAAGCTGGCGCTGCCAGTCCCGTTGGGCGGATTCCAGCGAAATCTGAGCGTTCGCAACCTGGGCCATCGTCCCTTGCAGCGAGGCTTCGGCATTACGCAAATCGGAGCGGGCGCGGTCTACCGAGGCGCGGTTCGACACCAGGGAGGCGTTGGAAATGGCCAAATCCGCTTCCGCCTGGATCAGCTTGACTTCAAAGGTTTCCGGATTGACCCGGGCCAGGACCTGTCCCTCGGTGACCTGGGAATTGTAGTCGACCAAAACCTCGATGATTTGCCCCGCGACTTGGGAGGTGACTTCGACGGTGCCGACCGCGTTCACGGTGCCGGTGGCGGCGACGGTACTGATGACCGCGCCCATTTGCACGGCACCCATGCGGTATTCCGCCAGCCCAGCTTCGCTGCCCGGTTCCAGGAAGAAATATCCAACCACCGCGATGACTGCCACAAAAGCCAAAAACTGCCATAGCCGGCGGCGGCCACGCCTCTTTTTGATCTTCGATCCTTCCATCATCGTCCTAGCATCCTTCCTGGGCTACGCCGGCTTTCCGCCGCAAGCTCGCGTCGCTGTGCCGGTGACATTTCCCGCACGGACTCAACCATAGCATCGTGCATTGCCGCCTGGGACTCCAGCGTACTGGTCCGCAGGGTGCTCAAAGCGGCGGCCAAAGCCTGTTCATCAAAGGGGTCTGCCGCCAAAGCCTCGGAAACCGCCGTGCTTGCCGCATTGACGAAGCCGTTCATTCTGCTGCCTCCGCCTCTTCAAACGCCTGCATTTGGTAGGCCGGGCCAAAGGCCAGCAGCAAGAATTCCTCCGCCACGGCATCATTGTCGCTGCCCGGGACAAAAGCCCCGGCCATAATTCCCAACGCCGCCGCCACGAAAAGCGTGGCCGCCGGCTGCATGATCCCCTTCGGGGTGGCGGACTTCGGCGCCAGATCGGCCAGCCCATGCGCGCCAGCTTTTGAGCGGGGGATCGTGGCGGGCGGCCGCCGAAACGCGCCGGGCCAAATCCGCGGACGGTGTATATCCGGGCGCCGTGTCCAAAACCTTGTCAATGTCCGTCGCCGCCTGCCGGGCCTGAGCGAGCTCGGGGAATTCGTTCAAGGCCGCCAAGGTGCCCGCGCGTTCCGGCCTAGGCCACCGCGCCGGGTCGGCGCCGTAGATTTCAAGAATCCGCGCCGCGCGCTCAGGGGACACAAGGATCAAGGGTTCTGACGTTTGATCAATTTCAACCATGTCTAATCTTCCAAAAGATAGAGTTTTAGTCCGTCCAGGCGCTTTTTCAGCCCCCGGCGCCCACGGGATAACAACGATTCCAGCGCATCGACGCTCACACCCAAAATCCCAGCGGCTTCAATGTTGGTTAGATCTTGGTGGTATACCAACGCAACGGCGGCGCGCTGGCGTTCAGGCAAACGGGCCATCGCGCTGTTGACTAGCGCCGCCGTTTGGGTCTGTTGCAGATCGGCCGACTGGCCGCCACGCGGGTCTATCTGCTCGGGGATTTGGTCGGTAACGATTTCCTTGCGGCGGAATCGGTCAATACACAGATTGCGGGCGACCCGAAAAAGCCATGTGCGCAACTTCGCCTCCGGCCGCCACTTTTGCCGGTACCGCCACAGTCTTAGGAAGGTTTCTTGGGCCACATCTTCCGCCTCTGCCGTATCGCCCAGCATCCGGAAGGAAAACCCGGCGACGGCCTTCAAATGCCTTTCCAGCAACGCCGTGAACGCCAATCGCTCGCCGGCGCGGAGGCGTGACATCAACGCTTCATCGGAGTCCTCCGATATGGATGGCTCTGGCTGCCCCAGTTCCGTCGCCATCAGCGTCATCTGCGCCTTGGTCCGTACACAGAATTCCCAGCTCCGCACCACCAAGGCGCATGGGATTCAACGGATAAAGGCGTCAATTCCGTCGAAATTATTGCCCATTCCATCGCTGCCAGTGTAACGCCCGCCGCGGGGATTCCAAAATCTGGCACTTGCATTGAAGTGTTACACTCGATCGCAGCCGGGCTGTCCCGGCTGGCAACCGAAACGATCTAGGGAAAAAGTATGGGTCGCGTTTTTTTCGGGGGGTTCGCCGCCGTATTTTTGCTGGCGGCCGCCGGCCAAAGCCAGGAGTTGGCTGGCATGGCGACGGCCGTGAATGCCGATCATTTAGAGATCAACGGCGTTACCTTTGCGCTGTTTGGGATCGACGCGCCGGAGCCCGACCAAGCCGGGGCCTGTTTCGCTGGCCGGCGGTTTTATGGATGTTACGACAACGCACTGAGGCAGTTGGAGACGTTGCTGTCTTTCGGGCCGGTGACATGCACACCTGCCGAGGAACCGGGCCTATTGGGAGTTCCCTACATGATCTGCACGGCGTTCGGCGAGGACATCGGCGAAGAAATGGTTCTTTCCGGATTTGCCTTTGCCTTTCGCCAGCAAACGGACAGGTACGTGGAAGCCGAGGAAAGCGCCAGGGCGGCCGGTGTGGGGCTTTGGCAGCCGGGGATTCGCTTTGATCCGCCGTGGGATTGGCGGGTCCTGATGGGCCGCCCAGTTGGGCCTTAAGAGCCTTCTTCTTTTGGTTTAGAACCTGCTGCCGTTGACGAAGATGTGGACCCAAATGCTGGCGGCGTAGCCCAGGCCCACAGCCCAACTCCACTTCAGGTGGGAAACGAACGTGTAAACGCCCCGGGCCTGGCCCATGACCGCAACCCCGGCGGCGGAGCCGATGGACAGCATGGATCCGCCAACTCCGGCGGTCAGCGTCACCAGCAGCCATTGGCCATCGCTCATGTCCGGCAACACCGCCAAGACGGCGAACATCACCGGAATGTTGTCGACAATTGCTGATGCGAACCCCACCAAAATGTTGGTGGTGGTCGGCCCCAGGCCCACGTACATGGATTCTGACAGGACCGCCAGAAACCCCAGGGTGCCCAAGCCTCCCACGCACAGAATGATGCCGTAAAAGAACATCAGCGTGTCCCACTCCGCGCGCTCCAGCGCCTTGAACACGTTGAAAGGCTTGGTCTGATCGCTGACCGGGATTCGTTGCTCGGTGGCCAGGGCTATCCCCGAATCGCCGAAGCCTTCCTGGGCCAGGGCCGGGAACATGGCCCGGCGTTTCAGGTAATACCCGAACAATTTCAGGAAGCCCAATCCGGTCATCATTCCCAACACCGGCGGCATGCCGAGGAAATTATGGGCGGAAACCGCCATGGCAATCGTGACAAGGAACAAGCCGACAATCACCCAAGCCCCCTCTTGGATTACCGGATGTTCGTCCAAAGGTTCAGGGCGCCCGGGCTCGATGAAGAAGCTCATGATCGCAGCTGGCACCAGCCAATTGACCACGGACGCGGGGAACAACAGCGTGAATTCACCGATGTCTAACAAGCCTTTTTGCCAAACCATCAATGTGGTGATGTCGCCAAAGGGGCTGAAGGCGCCGCCGGCGTTGGCCGCCACCACGATGTTGACGCAGGCGATCACCACGAACCGGTGATTATCCCCCGCCACGGCCAAGACCACGGTCGCCATCAGCAAGGCAGTCGTCAAGTTGTCGGCGATCGGCGACAGGAAAAAGGCGATCAGTCCCGTGACCCAAAAAATCGTCCGGTAGGAAAATCCCCGGGACACAAGCCATCCGCGCAGCGCGTCAAACAACCCCCGCTCGTCCATGGTGTTGATGTAGGTCATGGCCGCCAGCAGGAACAAAAACAGCTCGGCGAATTCCAGCAGGTTATGGCGAACCGCTTCCTCGGCGACCTCGGAGGCTCCAGCGTTGTTGTACAGGATGGCGACGATGAGCCAGATGATCCCGGCGGCCACCATCACCGGCTTGGATTTGCGCATGTCCAGCGCTTCTTCGCCGATCACTAGCAAATAGGCGGCAAAGAAAATCCCAAGCGCCAGAAACGCCGCCCAATGGCTGGTGAAGTCCAGCAGGTGCGAGTCCTCTGCGGCGGCGGCGATACTGGGAACCAGGATCAACCCTGCCGCAGCCAGACCAACCCGCGTGAAAACGCGGTGCAAGGGACGAGTCACAGGCTCCGGTACTTTTTCAGGGCGAAGATGTTGATGACTAAGAATGCCAAACTAAGGCCGCCAAGAAAAGCCAGGTTAGGCCAAATTTCCGCCCAGCCGCCGCCCCGGATCATGACCTCGCGCATGGCCTCGGCGCCATAGGTCAGTGGAAAAACGGTGCCAATGCTCCGCAGCCAAGGATCAATTGTCTCCAACGGAAACAATCCCAAAAAGAAAACTTGGGGAATGATTACCAGCGGAATGAACTGGATCATCTGAAATTCGGTTCGCGCCGCCGCCGATAACAACATCCCCAATGTCAGCGCGGTGGCGGCGAGCAGCATGGTGATCACAAGCAGCCAAAAGAACGACCCCACCAGCATCATATCCAGCAGGAAGATCGACACCGATGTGATCAGCGCGGCCTGGACCGCCATCACCACCGAAAACGCCAAAACATAGCCCAGGACCACCTCCCACCGGCGCAACGGCGTCGCCATCATCCGCTCCAAGGTGCCGCTGGTGCGTTCCCGAACAAACGAAATCCCCGAAATCATGAAGGTGAACATGAACACGATCAGCCCCAGCAACACTGGCACAAAACTATCGAAAGGCGCCATCTCGGCATCGCCGTGGAGAAAAGAGATTTCTGGGGTAATGGGACTGGCGGTTGGTGCCAGGCCGGCCAACGCGCCCTGCAAGGCGATCATGACCGATTGCCGAGCCAGGGGCTTCGAGCCTTCCAGCAGCACCGCCAGTGAGGATCCGCCAAAGGTCAAAACCGCATCAACCTCGTCGGCGCGAATCATCGCCTCGGCTTGCGCCGAGTTGGCGAAGACCACCTCCACGTCTTCGGCTGCCAAGGCGTTCGCCAACGGCGGCGGTACTTTCACCAGGGCCATTTTGGTGGGATAGGGGTCGCCGTCAAAGATCAGCCAAACCAGCGACAAAATCAGAATTGGCGCAAACAGAATCATCGCCACCGTGCGCCGGTCCCGGCGCAGCTGCTGCAAAATTCTGCGGGCGACAGCGGTGGTTCTCATGCGCTTGTTTTCTCTGGCACCGTATCGGTGCTGCCGAAATGCAGGAACGCTTCTTCGATGTTTTGCGCCCCGGCCGCTGCCACCAGTTCGTCCCGGTTTCCCTTGGCCAGCAAGCGGCCGCCCCGAAGCATGGCCACACGGTCGCAATGCTCGGCTTCGTCCATGACGTGGGTGGTCAACAGGATGGTGGCACCGGCGTCCGCGTAGGTACGGAAATTGCGCCACAAATTTTGCCGCAGGATCGGGTCCATGCCGACGGTGGGTTCATCCAAAATTAACACCTTTGGCTCGTGCAGGAAGCAGGCGGCCAAGGACAGCCGCCGCAACATACCACCGGAATATTGGTGGGACGGGCGGCGGATATCCGGGGTCAAGTCAACCATGTCGGTGACCGCGCCGATGCGCGCGTTCAGATGGTCGCCGGACAGGCCGTACAGGGCGCCGATGAATTGCAGATTTTCGTACCCAGACAACTCCAGATACAGGGCATCGGATTGGGGCATGTAGCCGATGCCGCCCAGGGCGGCCAGGCTGGGCATGGAGACGCCGCCGATTACCACCGAGCCCGAGGCTGGGACATCGGCCCCGGCCATGATCCGAACCAACGTGGTTTTGCCGGCCCCGGATGGGCCGAGCAATCCGACGATCTCGCCAGGGGTGACTTCCATCGATACCCCGATCAAGGCGTGAACGTCACCAAAGGACCGTGAAACATCTTGGGCCGTAATCATGCCCTTAGCACCTTCGCTGTCCCGCCAATCATGGGCTAATCGCCCAACAGGGTATCGATCTCCGATTGATCGTGAGTGGATTCTGATCCGTGGACAATGGCGCCAGCCACATCAATCAATTTTCCGACCACTTGGGCGGCTCTCACGGCGATTGCCCGAAGCCCCACCTCTTCGCCCGCCGCTATCGCCTTCTGCACCCGACTGACGGACGACACGATCACAAGCTTCATTTGCTCAATCGTGCCGTCAAATGGCCGGCGGAATCGCTGCGGCGCCCGCTCATAGGCTTCGATGGCCAACTGGTTTTCCGACAGCCCGCTGTTCTCGAAATGCTCGATATAGGTGACCGGGGTCCAATCTTTTAGATCCTCCAGAACTTCGGGAATGTCGGGGACCATTTCCAGCAACATCACAACCTCGTTGTAGTTGTTTAGGTAATCGTTGGCCAAAAACGTTTGCGGGCTGATGCACGTGCCCTCCAGGCTGGCGCGAAATTCCTCGGAATCCGCGCTTGCGGCTTCCGGGTTTGCTCCCATATTTAGTGGGCTTGCTTCGGTCATCATGGCCGGAATGGTACCACGATATGGTAAACGACCCATTGACCATGCCGGGATAATGCCAATGCGCGAAAACCACTCCCATTCAGCCACATCCTCCATGCGCGACCCCAAAGCCATCGGCATTGCCGTGGCGGTCATTGCCGTTGCCGGCGTTTGGTGGATGTCGTCGGGAAAGGACAGCGCCAGGGAGTTCGCGTCCTTTGACGCCGAGGCGCTGCGCGTTTCGGATGTGGTCGGCTCCGTCCGTGTGGAGGTCACCAACGACCCGGAAATGACGGTCACCGTCCACGGCCCATCGGATGCTCTGAAGCGCCTAGACGTCATGACCCGGGCCGGCACCCTGGTGATCGATCAGGACCGGGGATTGGGGTGGATCAGGATTTTTGGGCTTCGAAACCGTGACATGGAGATTTCGGTGCGGGTTCCCCGGGGCACTCCGGTCGCCATCGACCATTTGTCGGGTGAACTCTATGTGGGGAATATTTTCGCTCCCATCGACATCCAGGGCCGCATCACCGGCGGCAGCGTCGGTGATGTCACGAGCGCGGCGATAGCGTTGAGCGGCGACAGCAATCTGTCCATCGGCGAGGTTTCCGGGGCGCTTGCCTTTCACCTGAGCGGCAATGGTCATGCCACGGTGAAGTCCGCCGGCACCGCCACCGCTACGGTTTCCGGCAACGGAAATTTTTCCATGGGCGATGTCGCCGACGCCACCTTTTCTGTTTCCGGGAACGGCAGCGTGGCGGTTGGAGAGATTCGCTCCGGGCTGGATTTGAGCCTTTCAGGGAATAGCCGCGCGGCGATCCGGTCGCTAAACGGAACCGCGAACATCTCAATCTCGGGCGATGGAGAGGCCCATATCGTCGATGGCCGGGCCGGGCCGTTTGCCGCGGTGATCAGTGGGTCAGGAGAGTTAGTGTTTGGCGGGGTTGCGGTTGATCCGGATCTATCGGTGGCCGGCGCCGGGCACATTGCCCTGGCGGCTCACGAGGGGACTTTGACGGCCGACGGGGATAATATCGTGGTCAATGGAGAACGCGTGGCGAACAGATAGATTGAGTGCGCCGTTACGCATTGCCCGGGCCTGGGCGGCGATGGTTGTCGTTGCCCTTGGTGTTGGCGGGTGCGCCGACACCAAGGCCTTCACTGAAATTCTCGAAGAAATAAACCGGACGCTGACGGCGATCGCCGTTTTGAAAAAGGGTGGCGGCTAGGGGGCCACCTCTTGGGCCGCCAGATAGGCCGCGACCCGGTCCTGAGCATTCTGCCGAATATTCATATAGAACAGCCCGAAGTCATATGCATGGAGGTTGCCGTCCCCCAGCATTAGGCCGCGGAACGCGTCGTCTTGGGGTTCTTCCACAAACAGAAATCCGTCTTTGCATTCAGCCCCTGTGTACCCTGGCAGCGGCGCGGGCATGACAGCGAAATCGGCGGGGTCAAGATCTGGCGTGCCGCCGAAGACCAAACCCCACCCCGGTGTCACGTCGGGGTTAAAGGGCAGGGCCCCCAAATTCAAGGATGCCTCCGCCCTGCCGGCCTCGCGCGACCAGGTCAACGGGTTGATGCAATTGCGCGGCTCGTCCACCAAGGTTACCCAGTGGCGCTCATAGAATTCCTCTATGACCGCCGGGTTGATGGTGGGGTCGGTGCCTGCGATGTGGGTTTCCCAAGAAATGATGCAGCCAAAGTCGGTGGCTGTTTCGCAGGCCTCGATGGTCTCGAAGTTATTTTCGAAGCGATCCAGCGGCACCCCGGCGCCCAAGATGTAGGCGCCTACGAAAAGCTTGCGCAGCGGCGGCCCGTCTAATTTTTCATCGATAACCCGCAGGGCCATTGCGGCGCCCTGGCTGTGGCCAGCAATAATAAATGGGCGGCCATCGTTCCATTCCCGCAGGTATTCTTCAAAGGCCCGCAACGAGTCCACAAAGGCCAGTTCCAGGGCGTTGCGGCCGTTGGCGCTGGAATTCACGAAAGTCGCGGCATGGGCCTGACGATAGCGGGGTGCGAACACCCGGCAGCACCCATTGAACACGCTGGCTTGGGCGGCCATGACCAGCCCATCAACAATGGCGGCAGCTGCTGGGTCGTCGGCGTCGGCGTTCCAGTCTTCACCGAAATGCGTGGTGGGGTGAAAAAAGAACACATCCGCGGGGGCATAGGCCTGGGTGTCGACAAGATCCAGGCCCGCGGGCAAATGATCGGCGAAATCATCCAAGTCTGGGTGGGCAGCCCACCATTTCATAAACAGATAAACCGGCCGTGGGATGATCCGCATTTCCCCATAGGTGACATCCGGCGCCAAGATTCGGTAGGCGATTTCCCGCTGGTACTGGAAAGCCACCACACCGGCGACCACCACGGCGGCGCCCGCACCGATCAGTACCCATTTGGCCAAACGCCGCATGATCAGCCCTTGGTGGTTGTTTCGACGGCGCGATCATAGCGACTGCCTCGCCCGACGGCCACATTGCGCGGCCTAGGCGTAGGCCGCTGTGTACTTTTTGCGGGCCGCTTCCAGGCCTTTCAGCAAGGTTTGGCCGGTCTCGCCCCCATCGCCTTTGACATGGCCGCTCATGACTACGTTGATGGCATCGATGTGGGCTTTATAAAATTCCACGTGATTGTCTGTGACCTTGACCCGGCTGTCGGTTGTCGCCTGGAAGAGCGATTGGGCGAATTCAGTCACCAAAGGATATCCAAACGTTCCGCCCTGGCCGCGCAATTCGTGGGCGACATTGTTGAGCTCGGCCAACAACTTGGCGGATTCGCTGGTTCCTGAAGACAATTTGGTAAGGGATTTCGCCAGCCCTTTCACCGATTTCAGCGCCCAGTCGGAATAGTCCCCGGCCACCGCCTCGATCTTCGAATCTGCGGCCGCAATAATCTCGGGGTTCAGTTTCGGGATCCCCGACAGGCACTTTTCCGGCCAGGCGGTTCTGGAAGCGAAAGTGAATGACATCGGCTTCCTCGACCCCCTTGGGCGTGCTGTCTTCATAAACGACCAGGACATCCTCTTCATCACGCACCCGGCGTTCCAGCAGTGCGTTCGCAGGCGCTCGCCTTAGATCAGGGCCGAAATATTTTGGCGCCAGAACGAATTGCCGCGGGGAAAATACCGTCCGCATGAATTTGTCGGCCACAGACAATCCGGAAAAAGGCTTGGCCAGGAACTCCGTGGCCCCCATATCCCGAGCTTTGCGAACCGAGTTGAAGCCTGCCGCGCCGGAAATCATGATGGTGGGGAGAAACCGATCCGGGGATTCGGCTGATCTGATCCAGCGCAAAAGCATGTGGCCATCGACCTCCGGCATCACCACGTCCACGACAGCGAGGTCGATGACCGAAATACCGGCGGCGGCCGGGTTGTTGTTCACCTTGTGAATTTGGTCGATGGCGTCGGAGGCGCTGGGGGAAAGGAGAACAGATTCGACGCCAAGG